>JADLBI010000242.1 GCA_020847775.1 Opitutaceae bacterium | reverse complement strand
CGTTTACTCCCGGCTCGACGCCGAGACCCAGGGCAAGCTCAAGCAGGGCCGCGTCGAAATCGGCTACACGCCCGACATGGTTTACATCGCCCTCGGCTCTCCCGACCAACGCAACGAAAGCCTCACCGCGCAAGGTCGGAAGGAAATCTGGATCTACAACTCCTACTACTCGGAATACCGCGGCTCCGAACACGTCGGCTACCGCCGCTTCGTGGACTATAATCCCGTGACCAAACAGCACTACGTCTATTACGAACCGGTGCGCGTGAACGTTTACCGCGACCGCGTGGAGGAACGCATCCGCATCACGTTCGAGGACGACAAGGTCACGATGATCGAGCAGGCGAAGTGATACCAGCGCCCGCCAGCATTTTGGCTTTTTGCGCGGCGGCACACGCAGAAGGGTCGTTCCGCTGGGCGACCGCGATCGTTGAAGCGGGGCACCCGGTTCTGCTGGCCAGTGGAACGTCCTACCCGACTTGAGGCATTCGTGTAGTCCAATCCATTCGGGACACTGGTTAAAGGCAACCTGCCGCTGGAATCATTGCGCCCGGCGCGACCTCACCGAGGCCCGCCCCGGAAGCCAACGATCAAACTGCCCCACTCCCGGCGGATCACAGTCCGATCTGCACGCAATAGCGCACGAGGCTGGCCACTTCGCGCACGCCGAGTTTTTCCATGAGGTTGGAGCGGTGCTTCTCCACCGTACGCACGCTCAAGTTGAGCCGCGTCGCCACCTCCTTGGAGGACAGCCCTTCGCACACCAACCGCGCGACTTCGATTTCGCGCGGCGAGAGATTTTTAGCCGCGGCCAATGACGGCGCGGATGGCGTCGGCTGTCCGCGCGCCGCCGGGCGCGCCGCCGCCGGGCCTTCGCCAGCGGCACCCCGTTTCGGCGGCACGTTGGCGGCAAAAAACATGCCGCCCTTCAGCACCGATTCCACGGCCTGCAACACGTAGTTGAGCGGTGCGGTCTTATCCACAAACCCGTGCACGCCCTGCCGGATTAGTTGCGACGGCAACTCGCCATCAGGGTGACCGGTCAGCACGAGAATTCGCGTGGCGGGTAGTTTTTCCCGCACGGTCTGCACAATCTCCAGCCCGTGTATCCCGGGCAAAAACAAGTCCACCACGAGCAAGTCAGGCTTTTCGGCGAGGCAAAATTCGAGGCCCCTTCGCCCGTCCGCAAACTCCCCCATCAGACGCACTCCGGTAATCCGTCCCAGGGCCAACGCCAGCATCTGTCGAAACACGGTCTCGTCCTCGATGATGACGGTTTTTCCGAACATGCAATTTAATGACAACGACCCCACCGGACGCTTTCAAGGCCGTAATCCCGCGAAACCGAAAATTTATGCAAACGCCCGCGCGACAAGATCCACACAGTTGCGGCCCGCCAAACTTTGGCCTCTGTTCCTGCCTGTGACTTCTCCCGCTCCGGCCCGCTCATCGGTCATCATCGCCCTAGCCACCATCTATGTGGTCTGGGGCAGCACCTATCTGGCCATCAAAGTCGCGGTGGAAACCATGCCGCCATTCGCCATGGCGGCGTTTCGGTTCCTGATCTCCGGGCTCCTACTGCTGCTTTTTCTGGGCCTGCGCGGCTGCCGACGACCGACGCTACGACAGTGGGTGGACAACACCATCATCGGTTCGTTGCTGCTGCTCGGCGGCAATGGCCTGGTCGTGTGGGCTGAGCGAATCATCGACTCCGGCATCACCGCGCTGCTGATCGGGATCGGCCCGCTGTTCGTGGTGCTGACCGAGTGGATCTGGCCCGGCGGCCAGCGGCCGACGGCCGGTATTTTAGGCGCGCTACTGCTCGGTTTGGCCGGCGTGGTCTGGCTGGCCGCGCCGTGGGAATCCCCGCACAACGGCGGCCTGCCGTTCAACGGCGTGGCGGCGATCTTGTTCGCCTGTGTGTGCTGGGCTGTCGGCTCCATCTACTCACGCCACGCGAAAAGCAGCCCCGATCCGTTTCAAGCCGCCGCCCTGCAAATGCTGGGCGGCAGTTTCGGCCTGTTCCTCACGGCTTGGGCCATCGGTGACTTCACGCAGCTGGACCTCGCCGCGATATCCGCCCGCTCATGGTGGGCTCTGGGCTTTCTGGTTTCGGTGGGGTCGCTCGTCGGCTTTTCAACCTTTGTCTGGCTGATGAAAAACGTGTCGCCAGCCCTCGCCTCCACCTTCGCCTACGTCAACCCCATCGTCGCGGTCTTCCTCGGCTGGTGGCTGCTCGACGAGGCGGTGAGTGCCCGCACCTTTGGCGCCGCCGCCGTCATCATCGCCGCCGTCGTCATCATCACGGTGCAAAAAAATCGGCGCGGGCTCGCCGTGCCGCCCCGCCAAGCCGTCGCCGCAGCCGACGCGGGCAAGTCGGGTTGAGGTCCACTACAGACCGGACTCCGCGACAGCCGGATCGTCCGCGCCCAAGTTCACCGGGACTCCCGGCAGCTGCCCGCGCCACTGTTCCTGCAGGTCGCCCGCCCATTTGGCTTCGGGATGCACGCGCAAGATTTCGCGCAACAACGTCAGCGCGCTGTCGGCGCGGCCGGCGTCACGCAACTCCACCGCTTGCGCGCGCAGGCGGGCTGGCGCGAAACCGCGGGGCAGTTTCATCAACCGGCGCAGATACCAGCTCATCTCAGTCTGGTTCGACAGATGCCCGTGGATGCGGATGCGATCGTAGAGCAACCGCTCGACGTGATCCTTCGCGATGGGCGAATTCTCCACCTTTGCGATCTGGGCCAGAGCCTCCGCCCAATCGCTTCGCGCCAAGGCGGCGTTCAACGCTTCCAGCGCCGCGAGGGCCTCAGGATTTGTGGTCAACGTCTTGGCCGGCGCAACCGCGCGCGCGACCGCCACGGCCTCCGTCTCCGGCAATGCGATCTCGGGCAGCCCGCGGATGGAGGGGAAGCGATTGCGCGCCAACTCGGCTAGCGCCGCCGCTTGCTCCGGGGCCGCGTTGGCCGCCAAAGCGCGCACGAGAAACCGATACGCTTCGGGCAGCATCGGCCGCGCTTCACAAAAACTCTGCAACTGCGAAAACGCCGAGGGCGCGCGCGTCGTCAGCACATCCAGTAGGTAGCCGGTGCCTTCCGCCCAGCTCTTGTCTTTGAGGGCTCCGGCCTCGATCTCGCGCCGGGTGGCCAAGTAGAACGCTCGCGCCTCGTTGATCCGGCCATGCGCGAGGAGCAATTGCACGCGGGCCATTTGCGCCTCCACGCTGGGTTTGCCCAACTCGACCATCCGGGCCCAGACCAGATCCGAAGACACGTGGGCGGCCAAGATCACGGTTTCCATCCGTTTCAACAACGTCAGCCGGGCCTCTTCGCGCAGGCCGAAGCGGTTGAAAAAATCCGCCACCGCCCGCGCCGCCTCGTCGCTCGGACCGGTTTCGAGAAAGTAGGCCGCTATCTCCGCAAAGTTGCCGTAGTCGTTCGGATCTACCTCCCCCAACGCTTGCGCCGCGCGGCGGCCGACCTCGGGACGGTTCGCGGCCTTGGCAATATCCAGCAGCAATCGCCAAGGCTCGCCAAACACACCGTAGGCCGACGGATTCGCTTCAATCAACTGCATCGCCTCATCCTCCCGCCCCAGGCCCGCCAGTGCGCGCACTCGGGCGGCGTTGAGCCGCATCGATGTGTCCCCCCCCGCGGCGGCCCAAAGGTCGATGACCTCTTGATTTCGCCCCATCCTCACCCAGGCTTCCGCCCGCCGGGCCCGCAGCCACTTGCGCAAGGCGGCCTGGGCGGCCCCCTGTGCCGCCGCGGCTTCGTCGATCAATTTCAGCAGCAGCTGGTCGTCCTCCATGAAATCCGCCAGCTGAAAAGTCATCTCCACATAACGCCGCTGCCCGTCGGCATAAGGCAGGCCGCCGCGAAAAAAGCTCATCGCCCGCGGCAACTGGCCAGCGCTGGCAAACATCTGACCGAGCATAATGCGGCCCGCCAGATTCGCGGGTTCATATCGCAGTCCATGCGCCAGCAGCATGATGCCCGCCCCGTAGCGCCGCTGCTTGATTTCGCTGATGCCCTCATCGATCAGCGCCTGCCCGCGCTTCGACCTCAATTCGCCCCATCGCGTCGGCAGCACCAGATCCAGATAGCCGATGCGATTGTAGGGATTGCGCGCGAGCAGCCACGCGCCGACGGCCGTGCCGAGCACAAACGCCGCCACCGCCAGCGCCACCGACCACCAGAGCACGCCGCGCACCGCGATCAACACCATCAAGTCGCGCGCCCCGCCCATTATCCGAAACCCCAGCAAACCACCCATCCAACGCGCCTTGGGTTCCGTTACCCGGCTCCACACAAACCGAAAATGGGGAATGACGCGGTTTTTAATGGGAGTTCGATCCAT
>JADLBI010000241.1 GCA_020847775.1 Opitutaceae bacterium | reverse complement strand
TCTCCTTCTTGTCCTGAAGGCCGTTCTTCTTGATGTAGGCCCACAGTTTCTTGGTAAGCTCCGTGCGAGGGAGGGGGGCGGCGCCGACGACAGCAGCGAGCTTGGCGTCAGGCGTGACCGGTTTCATGAACGCAGCATTGGGTTTCCGAGCGGTTTTTTTTGCCATAATTTTTTTTAGTTAGGGTGCTTTCCCGTGAAAGCAACGCCTTTATAGAGGGAGACCCGGTCGTTTGCCTAGGAGAATCTTGCGGTTTTACGAGGGACCGCGGGGGAGGGCGCGACTGCGTGTCAGCGCCCGGTTATTCTCGGGACGCCTCCATTTGCGTGAACTGTTCGTAAAGCTCGGCGTATTTTCCGTCGGCGGCGAGCAGCTGGTCGTGCGTGCCGCGCTCGATGATGCGGCCTTGGTCGAGCACGAGCACTTGGTCCGCGTGGCGGATGGTGCTGAGCCGGTGCGCGACGATGAAGCTCGTGCGACCGCGCAACAGTTCGATCAGGGCCTGTTGCAAACGCGCCTCAGTCAGCGCGTCGATCGAGCTCGTCGCCTCGTCGAGGATCACGATGCGTGGGTCCGCCAAGAGCGCGCGGGTGAAACAGATGAGTTGACGCTGGCCGACGGAGAGTCCCGCGCCGCGCTCCCCCACCTCGGTGAGGAGTCCGCGCGGCAGGGCCTCCAGCATATCAAGGCAGTTCAAGCGCCGGGCCGCGTCGCGCACCTCCTCGTCCGTGGCCTCGGGTCGGCTCATGCGGATGTTTTCCAGCACCGTGCCGGTGAAGAGGAAATTCTGCTGCTGCACCATGCCGGTCTGCCGGTGCAGTGAATGGCTGGTGAGGCCGCGGATTTCGCGTCCGTCAATCAGGACCGAGCCGCTCGTGGGCAGATAGAACTTCGACACCAGATTAATAATGGAGCTCTTGCCGCTGCCGGTGTGCCCCACCAGCGCGATAGTCTGGCCGGGCTCGGCCGTGAAATTCACACCGTGCAGCACCGGCTTCTCGGGATCGTAGCCAAAGCCCACGTCGCGAAACTCCACCCGCGCCCCCCGGACTTCGCCAGACGGCTCCGGCAGGTCGGCCGCCGCCGGATCGTCTTCCCAGTCGGGTTTGGCGTCGATCAGGCGAAACACGCGCTCGGCCCCGGCCATCGCGATCAACGCGTTGTTGTATTGGTTGCCCAGCGTCGCCAACGGCGAGAAGAACAGGTTGGCCAGAAAGAAAAACTGGATGAGATCGGCCATCGTCATCAGGTCGTGGAAGGTCCGCCAGCCGCCGACCATGAGCAGAATCGCGATGAAAAACTGGCTGTTCAGCTCCAGTAGCGGAATCAAAATGGCCGAGGTGCGCGCCAGCGCGAGATTGAAGCGCGAGTGCGCGCTGAGCAGGTTGCGGAAAAGCCCGGCGTTGGTCTGTTGTCGCACGAAGCCCTGCGTCACGCGGATGCCGTTAACCGATTCCGCCAGCGTGGCGGTCACGCGGCTGAAGCTCTCCGTGGCCGCACGCGATTCGCGGCTGAGGCGCCTGCGGAAATGCCGGTTCACGCCCCACAAGATGGGCGCCATCGCCACCACGACGAGAAACAGCACCCAATCGCACCACGCCATGACCGCCGCGGCGACGATCATCTGGCCGCCCTGCACCATGCTCACAAAAAACACGTCCTGGATGCCGACGCGCAGCGACTCCACGTCACTGGTCACGCGGCCGAGCACGCGGCCCAGTTTCACGCGGTGGAAGAACCCCATCGGCTGCCGTTGCACCTTGGCGAAAATATCCGCGCGCAGCCGGCTGACGACGGTCTCGCCCAGCTCCAGCGCGAAACGCTGGCGGAAGTGGAACAACCCGTCCGTGCTCAGCGCTAGGGCCAGATAACCCAAGAGGCTCCAAAACAACGCCCCGGCATCATGCCCCGCGATGGGTCCGCTGATGATGAGGCCGACCATCCACGCCAGCATCGGCAGCTGCATGGCGCGGATGAGCGTCAATGCCACCAGCCAGCGGACCTTGCGCCGCATCGGCTCGGCGTAACCGAAGAGGCGGCGAATCAAGCCCCACTCCAGGGGCTTGAACTGCGCGTCATCGGCATCCTCCTGGCTTTGAACCGAGAGGGTCATTTGGCGGAGCTTGGCCGGATCCGCGTTCATGCGCCCTCCTCCGCGCCGCGCAGGTCGCGTCCGTCCACCAATTGCAGGCGGGCGATCCTCCGGTAGGAGCCCGGCATCCGCATCAGCTGCTCATGCGTGCCTCGCTGCACGATGCGCCCGTGCTCCATCACGATGATGAAATCCGCGCGTCGCAGCGTGCTCAGGCGGTGCGCCACGATGAAGGTCGTGCGGCCCGCGATGGCGCGCTCCAGCGCCTCGAAGATTTCGTGTTCAGTTTCGCTGTCGATCGCGGCGGTGGGATCGTCGAGCAGCATGATCGCCGGCTCGAGCAGGACGGCGCGGGCGATGGCCAGGCGCTGGCGCTGGCCGCCGGAAAGCCCGCTGCCGCTTTCGCCCAGCACGGTCTCGTAGCCCTCGGGCAACGCGGTGATGAAGTCGTGCGCGGCGGCGATCTTGGCCGCCTTCACAATCTGCTCCGGCGTGGCGCCGGGGTGGCCAAACGCGATGTTGGCGGCGACGGTGTTGGAAAACAAAAAACTCTCCTGAAATACGACGCCGATGTTGCGGCGCAAGTCGTCGAGCCGCAGCCGCCGCGCGTCGATGCCGTCGATCAGCAGGCAGCCGGCCGTGGGATCGAAGAAGCGCGGGATGAGGCTCATCAACACGCTCTTGCCCGCGCCGGTGGGGCCGAGGATGGCGACGCGCTGACCCGGCTTCACGTCGAGACTGATTTCGCGCAGGACCGGCGTGATGCCGGTGTAGGCGAAGCTCACGTTGTCGAAGCGCACCGCGCCGTTGAGCCGCGGCCGCCGCACGGCGTCCGGCGCGGATTGGATCTCGACCGGCGCGTCGAGGATCTCGAACACGCGGCGCGCGCCGATGAGCGACTGTTGCACGCTGTTCACCAGCGTCGCCACACTGTTCACCTGGCCGGAGAATTGTTCGAGCAGCCCGGCGAACACGATCAGGCCCGCGCCCAGCGGCAGTTGGCCCTGCATCACCAACCAGCCGCCGTAGCCGAGCAGCACGAGCATGTTGATGCGCGTCAGCAGGCCCACCGCGGGGGAGAACAGGCTCACGCGCCAGAAGATGCCGCGTTGCTGGTCATAGACCGCTTGATTGGCCGCGTCGAATCGTGCGCGGTCTTCGTCTTCGCGGCCAAACCCCTTCGTCACCGCGATGCCTTGGATGCTCTCCGCCAGCGTCTGCACCATGCGCTCGAAGAGCGTGCGGTTGCGCGCGTATTCGGGCTGGATTTTGCCCGAGAACCACGTGGACATGATCGCCAGCAGTGGCGTGGTCGCCAAGCACGCCAAGGTCAGCCCCGGGTGCAAGCTCACCATGTAAACCACATACATCGTGAGCGAGATCATCATGATGACGCTCTGCATCAGCACCTGGTCGACAAACATGCGCACCGCCTGCACATCACCGGTCACGCGCGTGATGATCGAGCCTGTCGTGTTGGCGTCGAAGAACCGGAAACTCAACCGCTGCAGCTTATCGTAAACTTCCGCCCGTAGATCCACGACCAGCTTTTGCTGCACGAGTTTGTTAATGGAAACCGCGTAGGTGTAGTTGAGCAGCGCGCGGCTGAGCGCGAACACCAGGATCGAGCCCGCCAGCAGGCCCAGCACGTGCAGTGGCGCCCAGCCTTCCGGTGGGGCCAAGTGCAGTGGGTTCTCCCCCAGTGGCACGCCTTGCACATGGGCGCGGATGAAATCAATCCCCAGCCCGGTGAAGCTGAGGCCCGCGATGCCCATGCCGAGAAGCACCAGCTGTAGGAGCAGCACGCCGATGCAGTGCATCCGGTAACGCCACGCCAGTCCCAGCAGCCGACGGATCAGCTGCCCGTTCGTGGGCGGGACCGCGGGAGCGGCGGAGGAGAATTCAGCCATGGCGCGGCCAAATTAGAAGCCCGGCCCGGGAACACACGGCAATTTTTCCCGACAGCTCACAGCAGCGTGCCGCGCAAAACCAGCAACGCGACGGAGAAATAAATTACCAAGCCGGTGACATCCACCAGCGTGGCCACAAATGGCGCGCTTGAGGTCGCCGGATCCCACCCCAGCCGCTTGAGGAGCAGGGGGAACATCGAGCCAACCAAGGAGCCCCAGAGCACGATGCCCACCAGCGACAGGCCGACCGTGACCGCCACCAGCATGGCGTGGTCGCCATACATATTGGAGAATGCCGACCAAAGCGCGATGCGGGAGAAGCCGATGATGCCCAAGATCAGCCCGAGAAGCAGCCCCGCGATTAATTCGCGACGCATCACCCGCCACCACTCGCGCAGGGTAAATTCGCCCAGCGCCAACGAACGGATGATCAGTGTGGCGGCTTGGGAGCCGGAGTTGCCGCCAGCGCTGATGACCAATGGCACAAACAGCGCCAGCACCACCGCCTTCGCGATCTCGTGCTCAAAAAACCCCATCGCCGTCGCGGT
>JADLBI010000240.1 GCA_020847775.1 Opitutaceae bacterium | reverse complement strand
GCCTGCAACTTCGCGCGCAATTCCCACCGGCCATATCGACGGCATGACTGCACGGCCGCATCGTGATACGACCAGAGCCACCGATACGCCGGCACATTGATCACCAGCAGCCCACCCGGCCGTAGCACCCGCCCCATCTCAGCCAACGCGCGTTGGTCATCCTCAATGTGGTAAATCACATCGGCAGATACGACTGCGTCAAAACCTTCGTCCCCAAACGGCAACCGCGTCAGATCCGCTTGCGCAATAGTTACGCCAACACGCTCCCTCGCCAAGACACAGGCCGCCGGATGCACGTCCACGCCCATCCACGTCCACGACGACATGAGTGGCCCAAGCCGTTTGATTAAACCGCCCGTGCCGCAGCCTGCGTCCAGTATATGCGCCGTGGCGGACAAACCGCTATCCCGAAGGGATCTCCAAACCCGCGCGTGCAAGGCACGATAATACCACATGTCGTCCTCAACCGCGGCCATTTTAGTATATTCTTCGGGTAGCACGGAAACAACCAAGCGACGGCATAATGTTTTGCCAAGGCCAAGTGAGCCCCTATCGCTTCAGGCCACACACCGCATGCGCCAGTCCGACCAGTTCCCCCGGGGCGGGGCCTTCCGCCGAAATTTCGCCCATTACGAAGGGCTTTTTTTCGACGAGTTTTGCACCGACTCGACCTGGCTGCGTGATGGTGCGCTTGTGCAGCTGCCACCACTGCCTGAGCCCACCACGCTGATTCTGCGCGGAGAATTCCGCCCACATCCCGCGGCCCGGGGTGCCGAGACTGGTTGCCCGTCATTAACATGCGCGGTCAACGGCAAGATCGTCGCTCATCTTCAGCCCCCAGCCCCCGGGACTTTCGTTCTACAGCTTACCGTGCCCGCGAGCCATGGAGCATCGGGCAGTGCCATTCGACTGCGACTGATCGGGGTCGGCTTTACCAATTTTCTCGCCTGGCTCGGACGTGTGTCGCGATGGAAATTCCTTCAGCGTTTCCGTCAGCAAAACAAGAATCGTCAGCTACGGGTCGCCACCATCGAAACGACGCAAGGTGAAACCATTTTTGACTTCGCCAACCGCACCGCTCCCTACTCTGGCGCATTCGCGCGCCGCCACGCCAAGCTCGGGCTCAATATCGTCGGTTTTCTCACCGCCGAACTGGGCGTTGGCGAATCCGCCCGCTGTATGGTGCGCGCGGCCGATGCAGCCGGGCTGCCGAGCGCGCTCGTGCCACTCAAGCTCCATTGCAAAAATCCTCTAGGCGACCGCACCTACGCCGACCGCTTGCAGGCGGAGAATCCTCACGCGTGCAACGTCATCCATCTCGATCCCCCGGCCGCGCGGGATTTGGATCACCATCACGGCCAATCGTTGCGCGCGGACAAATACAACATCGCCTACTGGGCGTGGGAGCTGCCGGAGTTCCCCGACCATTGGGTGCCTGCCTGCGCGTATTTCGACGAGATTTGGTGCCCGAGTGATTTCGCCCGCGAGGCCATCAGCATGAAAGTCGCACTACCAGTATTTACCATGCCGCACGCGATCCAATTCGATCGGCCAACCGGCAATCCCCGGGTGCGCTTCAATCTCCCGGCTGATCAGTTTCTGTTTCTCGTGCTTTATGACCTCAACTCCTATTCACAACGCAAAAACCCCGGCGCCGCGATCGAGGCATTCCGCCGCTCTGGTCTGGCAGGCTACGGCGCACGACTCGTGCTCAATGTGCACAACGTCAAAGGCAACGAGGCCGACATGGCCGGATTGATGGCGCAACTGGCCGACTTACCAGACACCATCGTAATCGACGAAACCCTCTCACGGCAGGATGTCTATCTACTCGAGGCAGCCTGCGACTGTTACGTTTCCCTGCATCGCTCTGAAGGTTTTGGCCTCGCGGTCGCGGAGTGCATGTATCTCGGCAAACCCGTAATCAGCACCGATTGGTCGGCCACGGCGGAATTCGTCGAAGCGCGCAACGGCTGCCCGGTGAATTACACCCTCCAAACACTCGAACGCAATTTCGGCCCCTACGGCAAAGGCCAGATTTGGGCGGAAGCTGATGTGGACCATGCCGCGCACTGGATGAAAAAGTTAGTCGGCGACGCAGCCTTCGCCGCGCGCATAGGCCAAGCGGCCCGTGCCACCATCGAGTCCCGCTTTTCCCCGACGGTTATCGGCGCGCGTTATCGCCGCCGTCTCGAAGGCATCGCCGCGTGGTGATACCGTTCAGCGCCGCACCTCGAGGACAAGATCCTTGACCAGCATGTCGAGCAAGCGGTTGTCATGATCGGCCCCACTGGGTGGTTGATCGCTGCGAAACAGAAACCGGGTTTCCCCGGGCGGCAAAGCCAAACCGGTCAGATCAGCCGACTCCGTATGCTTGCTAGCCACCCCGGCACTCCAAAGCGTCCGGCCTGATGCGTCGGTCAGAACCACCTGGCGCTTGCTGATGGCGCGAAGTGAAAAATGCAGCGTTCCGGTCACAGCGGATGGATTATGATTAACGACCACAAGCTCAGCCGCGCCGCTGGTCCATCGCCAATACTGGGAAGCATCCTGCTCCGCCTCATACCAGCCATCGCGAAATTCAACTGCCACCCGCGCCGCGTCAGGTGGACCAATCAGCGAGCGCGAACCGGTGATCGCCACACCGTTACTCGCGCCAGCCCGCAAGCGAATCACGCAGTCCTTCAGGCAAAATGCGAGTTGGCGCGGATCCTCCATCGTTGTTTCCGAACCGCCCGTCATGATAAACTTCAATACCGTTTTACCAGGCGCCAAACGCACTTTCGGCACATGGGCGCGGGTCACGGCATCACGGATTTGTCCGCGCCAGAGCACTTCGTCCTTCGGGCCCAGCATCGTCAATTCCCGTTCTTCCAAGGCCGACGCGATAAAATCCCATTCGGCGTCTAGTGCGAATGCATGAGGATTCGTGATGGTGATTTCAGCCGAGCCTCGGCTCCATCGCCAATAGCGTTCGCGATAGCGTTCCGGCACATGCCACTCCGGGGAGAACACCACCCGGACCAGCCCATCCTCGGCCGATCTCACCACGTTACTCTCGCCTTTCAGGTCGTAACCGTTGCCCGGGGGGGGCTGCAAGGCCGCAGGCGCTCCTAGTAATGTGAGATTGCCCAGCAACAGCACCGGCCACCAGCGCTTCGATGTTGGCACTAGCACATTAAACGCGAGTTGCATCGGCAGCAACACACGTGAGGCCGCGCCTGGGTAGCCCTCCCACACCGCGTCGCCCAGAAAAATCATGAGCACCGCAAAGGTGATGCCTACTCGCCACCACGACTGCCGCCATTGCGGTCTTAAAATCAAAAACAAAAACTGCACCGTCAGCGCAACGAGTGCGAGCAGGCTCCACAGGGCGCCGTTTTGCAGCACCCCGACTTCCCACGTTCGTCCCAGCCACACCTCTTGCCACACTTCCTGCGACTTGTGCCACCAACCCACAAACGGCATGGCGAAATTCCGATCGCCGGTATCGGCAGCAGGGCCAACCACACGTTGAATATACCAAAGCCATAACGCCAGGGGTGCGGCCACCATCAGCCCACGCAGGGCCAAAACAGGCCAGCGTCGCGGTGAACACATCTCCTCTGGTCGCGCAAGAGCGGTAGCGCCCAGCAGATTGGTTTCTTTGCCCAGGCCGGCGAAACCCAAGACCAGTGCGGCCAGCCAAGGGCGGTTTTTTTCCAACAAGAACACCCCTGCGGCCACCAACAACAAGCTCGGGCCCTCCACCAGCGAATTGCGCACACTCACACACATGCCGAATGCAAAAAGCACGCCGGTCCAGCGCAGCCAGTTACTCCAGCTGCGCGGCGGAAACCACCAGAGCAAGAGCCCCGCAAGGAGCACCCACGCGCCCGCGTTTTGCCGCACAT
>JADLBI010000239.1 GCA_020847775.1 Opitutaceae bacterium | reverse complement strand
TTGAGGAAGGGCAACTCGACGGGAGCGGAGCCGGTGGCGATGACGATGTGTTTGGCGGTGAGCTTTTGTGGAGGGCCGTTGGGGGCAACGGCCCCTACCTCAACTTCAGACGGTGACAGGAACTTCGCTTCGCCGGTGATGACGGTGACTTTGCGGGCCTTGGCGAGGGCGGCGAGGCCGCCGGTCATTTTGCCGACGATGTCCTCCTTCTTCTTAAGCATAGTGGCGACGTCGATCGAGAGGCCGTCGATCTTGATGCCATGGGCGGCGGCGTGGTGCTGGTTGAAGGCGAAGTGCTCGGAGGAGGCGAGGAGCGCCTTGCTCGGGATGCAGCCAACGTTGAGACAGGTGCCGCCGAGGGTGGCGCGTTTCTCGATGAGGGCGACCTTGAGGCCGAGTTGCGCGGCGCGAAACGCGCAGACGTAACCGCCGGGGCCGGCGCCGATGACGATCACATCGTAGGATGCGGGTTGGGGAGTGGCGGAAGACATGGACGATGTGATCTAATGCGGAATTAAGAATGGAGAATGCAGAATGGGATGAAGCGGCAGGCGGGGCGAATTCTACATTCCGCACTCTGCCTTTATCATTAGTCGCGAAGCGCCGCTTTCAGGCTCCGATCAGGAGCCGCGATGGATCCTCGATGGCTTGCTTGACCTTGACGAGGAAGGTGACGGCTTCGCGGCCGTCCACGACGCGGTGATCGTAGCTGAGGGCCAGATACATCATCGGGCGGATGACGACCTGACCATCCACGGCGACGGGTCGATCGTTGATGGCGTGGAGGCCGAGGATGGCGCTTTGCGGCGCGTTGAGGATGGGCGTGGAGAGCATCGAGCCGAAGATGCCGCCGTTGGTGATGGTGAAGACGCCGCCTTCGAGGTCGGCGAGGGTGACGCGGCCGTCGCGGGCGCGGCCAGCGACTTCGGCGATGGATTTTTCAATGTCGGCCATGCCGAGCTGATCGCAGTTGCGAATGACGGGGACCATCAGGCCCTTCGGGGTGGAGACGGCCATGCCGATGTCGTAATAGTGATTTTGGACGAGGGTGTCGTCTTCCAAACGCGCATTGATGGCTGGCACTTCCCGTAGGGCGTTGACCACGGCCTTGGTGAAGAAGGACATGAAGCCGAGTTTGACGCCGTGTTTCTTCACAAAGTCGTCCTGGTATTTTTTGCGCAGGGCCATGACGGCGGACATGTCCACTTCGTTGAAGGTGGTGAGCATGGCGGCTTCGTGCTGGGCTTGCACGAGGCGCTCGGCGATCTTAGCGCGAAGGGGGGTGAGTTTGCGGCGGGTTTGACGTTCGCCGGTGGGAGCGGGAGCGATGGTGGGCGCGGATGGAGCGGCGGGTGTTTGGGGTTTGGCTTTGGGCGCTTCAGCGACGGGAGTCGCGGCGAGCATGTCGCCCTTGGTTACGCGACCATCCTTGCCAGTGCCTTTGACCTTGGCGGGATCAATGCCGGTTTCGGCGGCAATGCGACGCACGGCGGGCGATTCCGATTTTGGAATTTGGGTTTCTGATTTGTGGATTTCGGTTGGCGCGGGAGCGGCGGCCGAGGCCGCGCCTTCTTCGATCACGGCGACGACGGCACCGATTTTGACTTCGGCACCTGCGGCGACCTTGAGGGAGATTCTGCCGGCGGCTTCGGCGATGCCCTCGGAGGTGATCTTGTCGGTCTCGAGTTCGAAGAGCGGTTGGTCCTTGGCGACAAGGTCGCCGTCCTTGACGTGCCATTTGGCGAGGACACCGGAGTTGATGGATTCGCCGAGGGCGGGGATTTTGACTTCGAGGGGCATGAGAATGATGAAGGTGCGGGTTGCTTCGCGTCTGTCTTAGGCGTTTCACAAGCGGGTCAAAGTGTGAACGCGGCCTTGAGCAAAGCGGCGAGCTCGATCTGGTGCAAGGCCAAGGAGCCGACGGCGGGCGAGGCGGAGGCGTTGCGACCGGCGTAGGCGGGACGGCGGCCGGTGATAGTTTCGATGAGAGGGGCGATGTAGCTCCACGCTCCCATGTTTTGCGACTCTTCCTGGCACCAGACCAGTTGGGCGGCGGGATAACGGTTGGCGACGGCGGCGAGACGGGCGGCGTTGAGCGGATAGAGTTGCTCGATGCGCACGATAGCGGCGTCGACGATTTGGTTTTTGGCGCGGTAATCGCAGAGGTCGTAGTAAACTTTGCCCGAGCAGAACAGGACGCGCGAGGCGGTGGCCGGGGCGTCGGTCTCCTCAAGGATTTCCTGAAAGCGGCCGCTGGTGAATTCGTCGAGGCGCGAGACTGCGGCGGGGTGCCGCAGGAGAGACTTGGGAGACATGACGACGAGCGGCTTGCGGAAGGTGCGCTTCATCTGGCGGCGCAGGAGGTGGAAATATTGCGCGGGGGTGGTGGCGTTGGCGACCTGCATGTTGTCCTCGGCGCAGGCGGTGAGAAAACGTTCGAGGCGGGCGGATGAGTGCTCGGGGCCTTGGCCTTCGTAACCGTGCGGCAGGAGGAGCACCATGTCGCAGGTTTGTGGCCCTTTGGAGTCGCCGGAGACGATGAACTGGTCGATGACGACTTGCGCGCCGTTGGCGAAATCACCGAACTGCGCCTCCCAGATGCAGAGCATCTCGTCGAAGTCGGTGTCGTAGCCGTAGTCGAAGCCGAGCACGGCGGCCTCGGAGAGGAGCGAGTTGTAAACGCAGAACATGGCCTGACCGTCGCGCACGTGCTTGAGCGGGGTGTAGGTCTGTTGCGTCTCCATGTCGTGTAACACTGCGTGGCGGTGGCTGAAGGTGCCGCGCTGGCAGTCCTGCCCACTCAGGCGCACATGAGTGCCGTCGAGTAGGAGCGTGCCGATGGCGAGGGACTCGCCGAGACCCCAATCAATCGGGCCGCCCGCGTCGTGTGCCTTGGCGCGGTGTTCGAGGAGACGCTTGATCTTGGGGTTGACGTTGAAACCGTCGGGGACGGTGGTGAGCGCCCTGATGACAGCGGCGATGTCCTCGGCGCAGGCGTGGGTGGGCGCGGGGTCGAAATTGAAGTCGGGCTGGAATACCGCGGTCGAACCGGCGAACTTGCGCGCCTCGCTCAGGGCCTTGCGTTTGGCGCTGCGGCGGTCCTCGCCGGCCTTGGTTTTGTCGAGGTTGGTTTCGAGGGCGGCGGTGTATTCGGCCTTGATGGCATCGCCCTCGGCAGGGGTGATGGTGCCCTCTTCGGTGAGTTTGCGAGTGAGAATGGCGGAGACCTGCGCGTGCTGGTTGATTTTGCGGTAGAGCAACGGCTGGGTGAACGCGGGCTCGTCACTCTCGTTGTGGCCGTGCTTGCGGTAGCAATACATGTCCACGACGACATCGCGGTGGAACTGCACGCGGAATTCGAGGGCGAGGCGCGCGACCATGCAGACGGCTTCGGGGTCGTCGCCATTAACGTGGAAGACGGGGGCTTCGATCATCTTGGCCACGTCGGTGCAATAGCGCGTGGAGCGCGCGTCGCTCGGGTCGGTGGTGAAACCGATCTGGTTGTTGATGATGAAATGCACGGTGCCGCCGGTGCGATAGCCGGGGAGTTGGGAGAAGTTCATGGTCTCGGCCACCACGCCCTGGCCGGCAAAGGCCGCGTCGCCGTGGATGAGCACGGGCAGGACCTTGACGCGCTCGGTGTCACCACGAATACGTTGACGCGCGCGGGCCTTGCCCTCGACGACCGGGTTGACGATCTCGAGGTGCGAGGGGTTGGCGGCGAGGCGGACTTCGACCTTGGGGCCGGACGTGGTATCGAGCACGGCGTTGTAGCCGAGATGGTATTTCACGTCGCCATCACCGCCGACGGCATCGGGAATGTAGTTTTCGGAGAATTGCGCGAAGAGCTCGTCGAAGGACTTGCGCATGATGCTGGTGAGGACGTTGAGGCGGCCGCGGTGGGCCATGCCCATGACGAGTTCCTCCACGCCGACGGAGGGAGCGTGTTCGATCAGGGAATCAATGGCGGCAATGATGGTTTCGCCGCCCTCGAGCGAGAACCGTTTCTGGCCGACGTATTTGGTGTGGAGGAACTTTTCGAAGAGCTCGGCCTTGTGCACGCGGCGCAGGATGCGGATTTTTTCGGCGCGGGAGAAATTGGGCTGGTTGCGCGTGGCTTCCATTTTCTCCTGTAGCCAGCGACGCACGTCGATGTCCTGGATGTGGGTGTATTCGACGCCGACGTGGCCGCAGTAGGTCTGGCGCAGGGCCGCGAGAACATCGCGCAGCTTCATCTGCCCACCGCCGAGGTAGGTGCCGACATCGAAGGTGGTGTCGAGATCGGCTTCGCTCAGATCGAATTGCGCTAGACTCAGCTTGGGGTGGGCCGGAGGCGGTTCGCTGAGTGGATCGAGATGCGCCTCAAAATGGCCAATGGCCCGGTAGGTGTTGATCAAGTAGTGGACGTGCGACTGCTTGAGGCTGTTGATGATCGATATCTCCCCACCGGTGGTCGTGGCGGGAAGTCCACTGCCGTTGCTGCCCAGGGAGAACCCTTGGAAAAAGGCGCGCCAGGTGGGATCGACCGAGTCGGGATTTTCGAGCCACGCTTGATACGCGGTTTCGAGGACCGTGGCATTGGCGCCAGTGGAAAGGGAGATGGAGTTCATAGCAAAATTATGCATCCCGGGAAATGCGTTCCTATTCGCGCCAGCCGGGATGTTGGAAATTTGAGGTTGATTGTTCAATCCTACCCCGAGGTGCAACTCAAGCCCGGCGCGGCGCGCGTGAGAGATTGCAATGTAGCTTAAGCGCAGTAACAGAGAAATTAGGGAGGGCGCAATTTGTGATCGAAAACACCATCAAACAATCAATCGACAATTTACTCAGAGGAATTCAAAGCCGGGATGCCACGGTCATCCATGCCGAGACGGCCAATCTCGATGCCATGCTCGACTCGGCGCGCGGGCAGTTGCCTCCGCAACTTATTCACTATCTAGTGCGTAGGAACTATATCAAAGCGTTGGCCTTCATGGAAGGCAATGACTGAGCGGGCATGGAATGAGCGCTGCCGACAAAGTATCGACCGATGGCGGACTAGGGCTGGGGCATAATCCCTTTGGAGCCTTGAGTGGGGCGGGGCTGCCGTCCGGGCCGCTTCGTCCCGGTGGGGATCAACAATCCGTTACTGAATCGCGTCAGAATCGCGGTCGGGTGGATATCAAGCGAGCGACCGCGGGACGCGGTGGCAAGACTGTGACGGTGGTGAGCGGTTTTGTCGGGATTGGCCTGCCAGAAAAAGAGCAGCTCGCGAAAAAAATGCGCAATGTCTGCGGCTGCGGTGGCACGGTCAAAGACGGCAACATCGAGATTCAAGGTGACCAGCGCGAAAAGATCGCGGCGATTCTCAGCGCCGCGGGTTTTCGGCCGGTGTTTGCGGGCGGTTAGGCTGACAGACC
>JADLBI010000238.1 GCA_020847775.1 Opitutaceae bacterium | reverse complement strand
GAAATCGGGGTTGGCCACGCCGATGCGGCGGGTCGCGTTGGCGGCGGTGATGGTGAGCGGCGCGCGCGTGATGCTGAGCGTGCCGGGCTCAAAGCTGAAATCGTAGTTCGACGAGGCGAGCGTGCCGGCGGTGATGGTGATGTCGTAGCTGCCGACACCGGAGCTCTGCGTCGCCGCGGCGGAGAGCGCGGGCGCGCCGGCCACGTCGTTCGTCACACCGTCCAGCCAGCCAGCCACGGTGTAGGTGAACGCGGGGTTGGCGGCACCGTAACGGCGGATGAAGCTATCGGCCGTGTAGGTGAGGATCGGTGAGCCGGAGGCACCGCTGAAGAAGAAGGTCGAGCTGAGACCGGTGTAGTCGTCGGCGTCACTGTAGGGATGGTTGAACACCTCCGCGCCGGTGAGCCCGCCCTTGGAGGTGGCGGCAGTGGTGCTGGTGTAGATGAAGTAGCGGGCGTTGGTGCCGAAGACATCGGCGCCGGCTTCGTTGACGAACGCGCCGGCAGTCGAGGCGAGGATGACGCTGCCCGGGGACGTGAAGGTCAGGTCGCTGCCGCTCTTGAGCGTGAGGTTGCCGGGCGTGATGAACTGCAGGTAACCGCCGTCAACCTGCGTGGAGTGGAGGGTGAGATCGAGGTCGCCGTGGTGATTGACCACGTAGGCGCTGAAGTCGGCGTCGCCCGAGGTCCGGAAGGCGCCGATGGTGTTGTCCGCACCGTCGGTGGTGATGCCAGCCGAGCCGTGGTTAAGGTCGAGTTCAAAGACCCCGACCTTGAGATTGCCATCGGCAAAGAACGTGCCAGCGCCCAAGGGCGTATCCAGCGTATAGCCGGGGCCGGGATCAGAGTCGCCGTTGGCGCCGTAAATCAGCGTGCCGACCGTGATGGTCGCGGCGCTGTCGAGGTTGGCTTCGCCGTTGATGTCGGGTTGGCTGGACTCACTCGAAGCCATCGCCATCCGGCCCGTGTAGAGCGCGAGCGTGCTGCCCGCGCCGCCGGTGATGTCGGCGTTGAGGTTGATGTTGTTGCCGGACTTCACGGTGAGCGCATTGGCCGTCACCCAGGTCACCGCGTTGTTGAAAGTGATGTCTCCGGTCGAGGTCGAGGTGTCGAGAATGACGTTGGCGGCGGCGAGTTGGTTCTGCAGCGTCGTGACGTTGAGCGTCGCGGGTTCGGTCGTGACGCCGAAAGTGAAGGGATCGGCGCCGCTGGTGCTCGTGCCGCTGTTGGCGGCCGTGCTGATGACCAGCGCGTCGGGATCAAGCAGCAGCGTGCCGCCTAGGCCGAGTTGCACGGTGGAGGCGGGATTAAAATCGAGCCAACGCTTGCCCGACACCTCGGCGAAGCCGCCGCCCTGCCCTTGCGCGTTGAGCGTGCCGAGAAAGCGCGTGGCGTCATCGGCCCACACGACCACGCGGCCGGCCGCGGCGGAATCGCTGGCGGCGCTCGCATCGAGTTTGCCAGTGGCGGTGACCACGGTGCGGGCGGCGTTCGCGATGGCGGCGTTCTGCCCGCGGTAGTCGCCGCCGACGAGGATTTCGCCGCCGGAGCCGCCATCATTGCGGGCGGAGATTTCGCCGCTCACGCCGACCGTGCCGCCGCTCGCGGTGAGGAGCACGCGGCCATCGCGAATTTCGGAACCGGTGGCACGAACGACGCCGCTTTGGTTGACCGCAAGCTCGTAAAGACTGCCACCGGCGGCTTCGAGTTGCGCCTGCGCGGCGGCAATCACGCCGGAATTTTCCACGCCGGTCTTCTCTGTGGTGGCGGGGAGGTTTGTTCGTATTACGAACATTGAGGTGTCGGGCGCGGCGAGGTAAACTTCGGTGCCGGCCCCGAGGGCGGCGGTGCCCTTGGGGGCGTTGATCTCCCCGGCGTTTTTCACCGTATGGGCGAAGAGCATCACGTTGCCTTCGCGCGCGGTGATCTGGCCGAGATTGACGATGCGGGCGGCGCTGCCGCCTTTCAGCGTGAGTTCGCCGCCGCGTAGGAACTGGTCGTCGCTCACATCGAGCGTGGAGGCGAGAAAGGCGGCGGTGTCGATCACTGCGCCCTGCCCCACCACGATGCCATGCGGATTGATGAGGAAAAGTTTGCCGTCGGCCTGAAGCGAGCCGAGGAGCCGCGAAGGGTCGTTGCCCACCACGCGCGCGAGCATGGCGGCATCGGCGCCGGTTTGTTGGAGGC
Source organism: Opitutaceae bacterium (assembly GCA_020847775.1). Lineage (GTDB taxonomy): Bacteria > Verrucomicrobiota > Verrucomicrobiia > Opitutales > Opitutaceae > Cephaloticoccus. Next base: position 10,242 of record JADLBI010000238.1, on the reverse strand, counting down.
GAAGCGTGTTCTCCGCGCCGAGGTTGAAGGACCGCCAGTTGACGATGGCATGGCGCGACGCCTGCGTAATCGTCATGGCATTCGCCGCCTGCGCGATGTTCACCTCGCCGTGCGCGACTTGCGCGCCGGTGGGGAGCTGCGCGCGGGCGGAAACCGCCGCGAAGGCCACCAGACCCATGAAACTGGCAGAGCGAAGGCAGGACGTGAGTCGCATGAACCCGGAGAAAGGCCCGCCGCCGCCGCCGGGCAATCGCCCCTGAATAAAAGGCGCCTACTATCGCACGAACGGTCGCTCAACGACCCGCTTGGGCCAAACGGGCGCGCAACGCGGGCAACTCGCGGCGGCTCACCTCCAACCGCAACGCGCTGCCCCGGAGCTCCACGACGCCGTCAGCCGTGACCCGCTCCACGCGGCCTAGATTGATCAGCGCGTTGCGATGCACGCGCATGAAACTCTCCGGGCAGAGCAGATCCAACCACGCCTTCAGCGAACGCAACACGAGCGGGTGCGTGCCATCGGTCAGGTGAACCCGCGTGTAGGCGCCACAGGCCTCGATCGACACGATGTCATCCGCGGTCACGAATCGCATCGTCCCGTCCACGCGCAGGAGCACACGATCCGCGCCCGCGAGCCTTTCGCCGGATTGATTTTCCTCGGCGGGCGCGACCGTGACCAACGCCCGCCGCACCGCCTCGGCCAGGGCCGAGGCATCCACCGGCTTCAGCAAATAATCGAGCGCGTTGGCACGGAACGCCCGCACGGCCGAGCGATCATCCGCCGTCACGAACACCACCCGGGTGCCCGGCGGCAGCCGCGGGATCAGGTCGAACCCGTTCTCGTTGAGCAGGTGGATGTCGAGAAACACGATCTTCGGCTGCAGCGAGCGCAACGCGAATTCCGCCTGCGCCAACTTGCCAACCTGCGCCACGACCTCCACCTCCGGATGCGCGCGCAACAGGAAGGCCAGCTCGCGGCGGGCGGGCGCTTCGTCATCCACAATCAAAACCGGCAATCCCATGTCAGTTCCTCGGTGCCGACGCCCCGGATTGGCCGCGCCGCAACACTCCGTGCTCGATGCGCATGGTCACGACCACCCAACCGTCCGCCTCGGCCGACTGCAGGGAGGCGCGCCCACCATAGGCCGTCGCCAGCCGGGCGCGCACATTTTCCCAACCGACGTGGGTGGAACCGTCCGCCGCCGCGGGCGGAATCCAACGGCCTAGGTTGGCGACCGACAGCACCAGCGCCCCGCGTTCCAATCGCGCGGCCAGCCGCACGCGCAAATCCCCCGGCGTGGTCTGCTGGCCGTATTTGACCGCGTTCTCCACGAGTGGCTGCAACAGCATGGGCGGGACCAGCAAATCCGCCGCGTTGGGATCAAGCTCACTTTCCACCGTGAGCAAGTCCTCCCAGCGGGCCTGCTCAATCGCCAGAAAATCCTGCAATCCCGCCCACTCCTCCTGCAAGGTGATCAACGCGGCGTCGCCCGGCGCCAGCACCCGGCGGCAAAAGGCCGCGAGCCGCGACACCAAATCGCGCGCCTTGGCCGGATCGGTGAGCGCGAGTGAGCGGATCGAATTCAGCGTGTTGAACAACAAATGCGGATTGAGCTGATAACGCAGCATCGTGAGCTGCGCCCGCTCGGCCCGCATGTCAGCCAAGCTCGCCGCGCGCCGCTTGTAACGGTAGGCGATGAACACGAGCACCGCCACCAGCACCGCCCCGGCGCTGATCGTGATCAGATAGTTCCGCACCCACTCCGCGCGGGAGCGCGCCGCCGCCTCGGCCTCGCTTTGCCGGGTGAGCGTCGCGATGCGCTGCTCCTTTTGCGCCGCCTCGAAACGCGCGCTCAGCACAGCCGCCTGCTGCGCGCGAAATTCATCGAGTTCGCGCTGCGAGGCGTCGTGAAACTTGCAGAGCGACTCATAGGCCTGTTGCCACTCGCCGCGTTGCGTCGCGGCCTCCGCGGCCTCGCGATACAGCGGTGCCAGAATACGCGCGGAATCCACGGCCTCCGCCAGCGGCTGTGCCCGGGCCAGCAGCTCCGCCGCCGCCGCGGCCTCACCGTCGGCCCGCAGCATGGCGCTCAACTCGACCAGTGAACTCGCCAGATAATACGGATCGCCCATCTGCTCACGTAACAGCACCGCTTCGCGCATGTGACGCAACGCCGCGTCGCGTTCCCCGAGCCGACGCTCCGCCAGGGACAAGCCGTGCATCATTGCCCCGACTTCGCGGAGCCCCCCATGCGTGCGGGCCAGCTCCAAGGCCTCCGCGTAATCACGCCGCGCACCGACAATGTCGCCACGATTGAACTCCTCAAAGGCTATGCCGGACAGCGGCCGATAGACCTCTGGACTACCCAACCGGCGCATGCGCTCAAGCGAGCGCTCGTGCCACAGTCTGGACTCCGGCCACTCGCGCAAGCTCCCGTAAATATTGCCCAACATGTATTCCACCATCGCCAGCGGCTCCTGATCTGAAAACTTTTCAGCCATGGAGAACGCTTCCTGTAACGAAGCAAATGCGGCCGGATAATCCGTGAGATGTCCATGCGCCCGCGCCTCATCGATTAGTGACTCGATCACGGTGCGAACATCGCCATCCGCTTTGGCTCTCGCCGTCGTTTTCCGGGCGAGGGCCAGCGCATCCATGAGCCGCGCCGTCCGCAGTGCCACCGCCGAACTGCCGATCACCGGCGCAAATTTATCATCGGTCGCCTTTGGGGTGGGTTGCGTTGCCGCCTGCGCCACCGCTTGGATGGCGGTTAGCACGCAGATGATCATCAATCCGCCGCCCCAAAGATAATGTCGCAAGCTAGTCACTAGCGCAGTCTAAGAATCGCCCTCCGCCGCAAGACGATGAAAAACCCATGAATGGCGCAAAAAGATGAACGGGCGGCGTCACCAACGCGTTTTCAGCGAGTCTTGGCTGCACGCTGCCTAGGCGATCTTGCCGGCTAAAGTCGCCCGCTGATTGTCGTCGTTAATACCGCTCAACCACGCCGCGGGAGCGATTTCACGGCCTTGGTGAAATCATCCACGCCGAAGACAAAGCCCGAGTTGATCGCCACGCGCCAGAGCGCCTGCGCCTTCTCGCGCTCCTCGCGCGCGGTCTCCTTGTTCTCCACCGCCGTCACCGCCTCGCGGATCGTCGAGCACATCACGCCGTAACGCCCCATGTCCACCATGCCGCCGGGCGACATCAACAGACACCAGTTGATCGCGAAGCCGACATACACGAGATGGTTGATCCCGTGCGCGCGGCACAGCGCGGCGAGCTGCGGCCCGTTCTCCGCGATCCCCTCCTCGCCCACCGGCCGCGCCTCGGGCGCGAAGTCGAGTTCCTTGAACCCCGCCGCCACGTCCGCGCGATTGCCCGGGCCCACAAAAACATGGTCATCGCGAAATTTTTCCAATCGCTCGCGCACCGGATCGCGCGCCGCCTGCGGATAGTCCGGCGCCGCACCTGCCAGCGCCGCGGCCTTTTGATAGCCCGGCAGGTGGGAATAATAATCCTTCCCGCCCACCACGTGAAACACCGGCAGCGGCGACGCCCGCACCGCCGCCAGCAGTGGCGGGAACACCTCGGCGAGTATTTGCTTCGCGCGCGGAATGTATTCCACGCAACGCCACCAGCCCGGCCACTGCGCCTGCGTTCCCGCTTCCCACGCGTGCATCACCACCAGCGCCGTGTGCGCCGGGGCGAGCTCAATCTCCGCCGATTGCCAACCGCCGTAGCCTTCCGCCGGGACCTCCCGCGCATAGTCGGCGTCGAACTGCTGGTAATAGTGGGCCTTGATTCGCACTGGATCCATGCCGCTCACGTTGGCGGAAATCCGCCCGCGCGCAATCCCTTGCCTTCCCAGCAAGAACTCACGCGCGCCGCGAGTTCGAACGCCTCCTGCCCGTGATGCGCACCGGCGGCTATTTTCCCTCGGTGGACCACCAGACCCCGCCCGAGGTCTCCCTCGCCAACTATCGCATCTACATGCGTCTGTTCCGCGAATACATGGAACGCGCCACCCGCGAGCACGACTCAAGCACAGTCACCTCAATCTTGAGGCTCACATAAAGACTGCCGGTGGATCGGGCGCTCCGCGCGCGGTCCAGACGCAGATTGTCCTCTCAAACTGCCGTGCGCGGAGCGCCCGGCCCACCTAATCCCGCGTCAGTTCATTGCACGAAACTCAACAGGCTTACGCGTTCGGCAGCGTGACTTCCGGCGCGCCGCTCGGCGTGGGTGCGAGGTTGAGCGCGATGGTTTGCCCGCAGTGTTCGCCAGCGAGCGTCCAACCGGTGGCGGTGCGCGTGAGGGCGATGGCTCCGTGCGCCGCGCCTTGCGGCGCGGCGGTGCACACGGTCAGAATTTCGTGCCGGGCCGCCGCCGCGCTGGCGGTGCGCGCGAAGGGTTGCCGCCCATCCTCCGGCGGCAGGTCCAGTTGGCCGGCCGTTACGGCGATTTCTCCCGCGCCGGCCACCTGGCCGCGCAGGGTCGCGAAGGGCCGCGTGATGGCGAAGGTCGCGCCACTTGCGCTCACCTGCCCCGCCGCGTCCTCATAGTTGACTTGGAAACGCGCCTCGACCGTCACGGGCTGCATCGCCTCCACTTGGTCGAAGATCACCAGCACATCGGGCTTCAGATAAACGAGCGTGCGCAACACGCGGGTCACGTCGGCGTTGACGAGTTGATACGCGTCGGTGGCGTCACTCGTGACGCGCATCCAGCCGGGGCCGGTCGCGTAGGCGGTGACTTTGGCGAAGGCCCACGAAGCGTTGGTGCCCTCGCTGCCGTCGTGATACTGGTGCCCCTGTCCGTTGATGAGCACCGCCGTGTGCGCCTCGGTCTGGCGCAGGAGCCAGCGCGGCTGCGTGGCCTTGTAGGCGGCGCGAAACGGATCGTGCAGGAGCCGCTCGCCGTGGGCCTTGAAAATCACGCTGTTGCGGTCGGCGTGTTCGTGGTTGCCGGGGCCGCCGCTGCGCAAGGCCACGAGGTTGTCCTCCGCGCGCCAGCCGGTGCGTGAAACGACGATGTCGTTTTTCATGCGCAAGTCGTTCAACTCGGGACCGGGCGGCGTGGCCGCACGCGCGGCGTCGAACCAGATCAGGCCATAAATGTGCTTCACCGCGCCGATTTCGTTGACCACGTATTGCGCCAGCGGATCGTCGTGCGTGCGCGCCACCCAGGCCGCGACCGAAACCTCGACCGCGCCGTTGGCGTCGCCGAAGTTCACGATGTCGTCCTCCCACTTCACCATCGGCATGGCCCAGCCCTTGGTGTGGATGAAGTCGCGAATCTTCTGCCCGCTGTCGCGCGTGGGCATAGTCTGCGCGAGCGCGCAACGCACCGTGCCGGGGTAGTTGATCAGGTTGCGTTCGTCCACGCCGTGCGTGCGCCACAGCACCTCGGCGAACAGCGCGAGGTAGAGCGTCGTGTAGCCCCAGTAGCTCACGCCTTCGTCGTAACAGCCGTCGCTGCCATAGATCGTCGCGAAGGCCTGCGCACTGGAGCGCGCGAGCTCCAGCCAGCCCTCCGCCTCGGGCCGTCGCCCGAGAAAATGGCAGGCTGCGATGCCGAGGCATGCGGTGGGAATGATCTTGAGGTTGGTCGCATTGAGAATGAGCGGCCAGCGCTTGAGGCTGATGTAGCGGAAATCGTCCACCTCGCTGCGCGGATTCCAGTCCCAGCCCTGCACGCGGTCGGGATACTTCATGCCGTAAACCGCCGTGTAACACGCGGGCACACCCTTGCGCAGGATGTTGTCCTCGACCTCGGCGACCTCCTCCGCGGTGAGCGCGTCGCCCAGGCAATCCAACGCCAGCAGCAACGCGAAGGTGCCCTCGGTCGCGCGCTGAAGGCCGAGCACCTGCCGACCGCCTTCGACAAAGTAATCCCACTCGGAGAAATCGAGCATGCGCCGCAGCGCCAACTTCGCCAGCGCGAGCTGCGCGGGATCGCGCTCCACGAGGTAAATGAACATCGCGCGCTCCATCATCTGCTGCGCCTTGAGCAGGTGCAGCACGTGATTGGTGAGGCTCAGTTCCTCGCGAAGAAATTTTTCGCACGCGGCGACATCCACGGCTTTTTGCTCCGCCCAGTAGGCGGCGAAGCGGGGATGCCGGGTGTTGGCCCGGATGCGCGCGATATCCGTGGCATCGAACAGCAACCCACGGCGTGGAGGGAAATTTGAGGTATGATACATGGGAAAAGACGTTTTAGAATCGGTAAACACTCACCTTTGAGGTGTCATTCTGAGCACTAGCGAAGAATCCAGTGCGCTGTTCGCATACGGTTAATTTGCTGGATTCTTCGCTATCGCTCAGAATGACAGATCGGGTCATTATATTTCAGTTTGCGCTATGATAGCGCGCGATCGCCACGGCTGCGTAGCCGCCGATCTCGTCGCCCAGCTCGGCCGGCACGATCACGCAGTCGCGCGCGCTGTCCGGCAGCGCCTCGCGCGCGATCACCGCGCGCATCGCCGGCGCGATGAATTTTTCACAACGCTGATAAATGCTGCCGATCACGATCCGCTCGGGGTTGATCACATCAATGAAAACGGCCAGCGCCTGACCCAGCTTCTCCCCCACTTCGCGCCAAATCGCCAACGCCAGCGCGTCACCCGCCGCGGCGGCCTCGCCCACGGCCCGCGAGGTGAGTTTTTCAGGCGCAATTTGTTTCAAACCTGAAGCAGCCGCAAATTCCGCGACGCGCGCGCGCGCCAGTTGCGCGATGCCGCCACCCGAGCACCAGCCCTCGAACGACCCGGCCTTGCCGTAGCCCGTCGGCCCGTCGGCCGTCAGCCGCATGTGCCCGGCTTCGCCCGCGTTGCCCGACGCTCCAGCGTAAATCCGCCCGTCGAGAATGAGCCCCGCGCCCATGCCCGTGCCCATGGTCAAAAACATCATGCTCTGGCAGCCGCGCCCCGCGCCGAACTGCCACTCGGCCAGCGCGCAGGCGTTGGCGTCGTTCATCAGAAACGCGCGGCCGCCGAACCGCTTGGTCAGCTCGTCGCAGATCGCGATGCGGTCCCAGCCCGGCAGGTTCGGCGGTGACAGAATCAACCCCCGCGCCGAATCCTGCGGACTGCCGCAGGACACGCCGAACACCACTTCGGGCGCTGGCGCGAGCCGACGAATCTCCGCGTAAAGCCGCTCGAGCGTGCCGGACACGTCGGTGGTGGCGAAGCGCGCCACTTCGCGCACCCGGCCGTCCGCCGTCGGCACGCTGAGCGCGCATTTCGTTCCGCCGATGTCCACGCCGATGATGTTCATTGATTATTGATGATGAATTTTAACCACGGATGGACACAGATAAACACCGATTTCAATCCACGAACTTTCCATCTCTGTTCGTAATATGAAAATTCGCGGCCTCATCGTTTGCCTCATATCCGTGTGCGTCCGTGTCCATCTGTGGTTAAACCGGATCGAAAAATCACTCCAAATACGCGTTCAGCTTTTTGCCGAGCACGAAATGTTTCCGATCCGAATACCACAGCCAGTGGTCGTCGCCGTCCCGGAAATAGCTCGGATAGCACACCGGCTCGATCCGCCCGAAATGTCCGAGCTGTGTGCCGTCCGCCGTCGCCAACAGGCGCGGCACACCGAACCCCACCGGCTGCCCTTGCGCCGCGGGGTCAAACCGCCCGCACACGATCCACGCCTCGCGGCGGTTGACCTGATAATCGGTCGGGTGGCGTGCGCCGGGCAGGTAGCCGTCGTTGTTGAAATATAGCAGGCAGTATTTGCCCGGCGCGTAGCAAAAGATCGGGCTGCACACGATCGGCGAGCGCACGAGCGGGCCATCGTCGCTGTAACGCAACGGGAAAACCGGCAGCGGCTGCGTCGCGTCAAGGTCCGTCCAGTGCGACGCCCAACTGCGTCCGCCATCCCGCGACTGGCTCCAGTAGAGGCAGCCTTGCAACGTGCGCATCACCGTGAACAACCGGCCGTCCGGCAACGGCACGACCGCCGCTTCCTGCGCCACGCTCTGATTCATGCGGAATGGGTGCGGCACCTGCAGGCCCGTGCCGCCGTCGGGCCAGGTCGTCATCACCAACTTCGTCGGGTCGCGCTCGGTGAGGATGTTTTCGAACCGCAGGAACCACACCTCGCTGTTCACGTTGAGCAGGTGCGGGCTGCCCGAGCCCCAGCGCGTCAGACTCACCAGTGGCACGCCATCCGGGGCCAACACACTCTGGAAACAGGTCACGAAGTTTACCGGCACGGCCGGGTCGGGATGGTCAATCGCGCCGCGCCGGATGCGCAGGTGGTCGTGCGGCGCGGACCAAGTGCGGCCGTCGTCCTCCGACCAGCGGAAACGCAGCACCCCGGTCGTGTCGTCGCGCGCATCGGTCACGCCGGTGTTCTTGTTGTAGAAAAGATAAATCCGCCCCAGCGCCGGCGCCGCGATGAAGAACGGCCAGCTTGCCTGATATTTGCCGCGCTCCGGCCCGGCCTGCTGCGCCGCCGTCGCGCCGTCAATCACCCGCGGCTCGCACCACGACGCGCCGCGATCCTCGCTGCGGCTCACCACGATGCGCTGATCAGGATGGTTCTCGTGCGTGGCCTGCGTCCACGTCAGCAGCCAGTGGCCGCCCGACGTCACCAACCCGATGATCTGCTGGTTCTCGGCGTCCGGACCGCACTCCGCGGTCGGCCGGTAAACCACGCAGTCCGGCTGCGTGCGCTTGATTTCCCCGGCGTAAGCGGCGGCGTCCATGCTCAGCGAATCACCACTTCAGGCCGGCCAAGTTTGCGGGCGAGTTTCTTCAGCCCCGGCAGCGCCGATTGCCTAAGCAGCACGACGACCGTGCCGCCACTGCCGCCGCCGCTCACGCGCGCGCCGTAAAATCCGCGCGCCACACCGAGCTGGCGCACGCCCGCCACCATCTCATCCGTCTCCGGACAGCCCAAGCCGATCGAGGAATAGCCAACGTGCGATTGGAAAAGCAGTTCGCCGAGCGCAGCCAATGCGTCGGCCTGGTTGCGCGAGTTGAGGCCGCGCAACAACGCCACCGCGAGCTCCGCGCGAAAGTTTTCCTCCACCGGAAAACTCACCGCCGCCCGCACGGGGTAGTGCCGCTGCGCCTCAATCTTCGACAACGCATCGTCCACCCCGCCGCAGCGTTTCAAGAATGCGCGCCCGGTGATTGCGGTCGGCAGCACTTCCTCCGCCAGCGCGCGCACTTCCGATGGTGTTAACTCGGCCGCGTGATTCAATTTCCGGCCGGTGCCCAGTTCGATGAGTTTTCGGCCCATGAACGCGCCGACGCGCGCCGTCGCGTAGGGCGAATCCGACACCGCGTGTTTCACGCCGCTCGGCCAGCCCACCGCGATGACGCCGGCCGGCAGTTTCACTGGTTCACCCAAAATATCCGGCCGGCACAGAATCGGCAGCAACGCGCCGCGCACGCCGTTAGCCGAGGCTAGCTGGTCCATCAAGCCGCAGGGCGCGCCGACGATCTCGTTTTCCGCGCGTTGCGCCAAGCGGGCGAGCCCAGTGCCTTTGAATGTTTTGCCTGCGAATTTTTCCAAGGCGCGCAACGTCGCCACCTCCAGCGCCGCGCTGCTGCTCACGCCCATGGACTCGGGCACGCGCGAGGTGATGACAAACTGCAACCCGCCTCGCGGCCGCCAACGTTGCGCCGCGCAAAACAGCAGGAAACAGCCATAGGGATAACGCACCCACTTCGGCGCTTTCTGCGGATCGGCGCCAGGCGACAGCGTGCAACTGCCCTCGGCCTTGCTGGTGAACACAAATTCCGGCGAAACAGTTTCGGTGATCGTCACCCGCGTCGTCACGCTGAGCGGCATCTCCAGCACGAGCGAGCCGCTGTAATCGGCCACGCCGCCCATGAAATCCAAGCGGCCGGGAGCTTCGCCGGTGACGGTTTTCATGGTCCCCCTCCTTTCATTCTGAGTTCAGCGAAGAATCCAACAACATGGCCGCGCGCGAATATCGCTCTGGATTCTTCGCTGCGCTCAGAATGACAATCTCGTGTGGCTTGGTTGTTATCCGTGGTCATCCGTGCAATCCGCGGCCCAATTCCGTTCAACAATACTCCTTGAGCAGGCGTTTCAAAACTGGGCGCACTTTGCGCGCCAGCGTCGGGTTGGCGTAACCCATCCACGCGATAGGCGTCGTCGTGTCGAGCGGCGCGCGCAGTGGTTTGCCCTCCGGCGTTTCCACGATGCCGCCGGCCTCTTGGAGAATCAGTGCCGTGCAGATGTCGTAGG
>JADLBI010000237.1 GCA_020847775.1 Opitutaceae bacterium | reverse complement strand
CCCACTTGCCGTGACAGCCTCGCCCGCCAGTGTCGCCCCAGCTCATAATCCTCCATGAAGATCATCCTCAAACTCCTCGCCGGCATGATTGCCGGTATTCTCATTGGATTTTACGCCCCCGACGCTGTCATCCGCCTGCTGCTCACCGCCTACGGTACAGTCGGCCAATTGATCAAGTTCACCATCCCGCTCATCATTTTGTTCTACATCGCCAACGGCATCGCCAGCCTGCCGAGTGGCTCGGGCAAACTACTCGGACGCACCGTGGCGTTCTCCTACGGTTCCACGCTCATCGCCGGCGTCCTTGCTTACCTCGTCGCGCGCGCCGCGCTGCCCGTCATCTCGCCCCAATTCGCCGAAGCCGGACGGGAAGCCGAAGTGCTCAACGCGTATTTCAGTCTCGAAGTGCCGCCGCTGTTCGACGTGATGAGTGCGCTCGTCGCCGCCTTTGTCTTCGGCATCGGCATCAGCGCGGGCGGCGGCACCACACTGCGCTCCTTTTTCGCCCAAGGCTGCGATGTGATTGAGCGATTGCTCTCCAAAGTCGTCATTCCCTTGCTGCCGCTCTACATCGCTGGCGTGTTCGCCGCCATGGCCGCGGACGGCAGCGTATTCACCACCCTGCACGCCTTCGGCAAGGTGCTCGTGCTCGCGATCGTGATGCATTGGGTCTGGCTGGCTGTGCTCTACGTGACGACCGGGCTGCTCAACGGCCATTCGCCATTTGAGCTCATCCGCAAAATGATGCCCGCCTACGTCACCGCCCTCGGCACCATGTCCAGCGCCGCCACCATTCCGGTGACGCTGCGTTCGGTCAAAAGCGCAAAGGTCAGTGAGCCCATCGCCAACTTTGTCGTGCCCCTTTGCGCAAACATTCACCTATCGGGTTCGACTATCACCCTAGTGACCTGCAGTAGCGCCGTCATGCTCATGACCCCGGGCGTCGGCCTGCCCTCACTCGCGACCATGCTGCCGTTCATTCTGATGCTCGGTGTGATTATGGTCGCCGCGCCCGGCGCGCCCGGAGGTGCCGTCATGTCGTCGGTCGGTTTGCTGACCTCGATGCTCGGTTTCAACGAACAACAGGTCGCTCTCATGATCGCGCTCTACCTTGCTCAGGACAGTTTCGGCACTGCCACCAACGTCACGGGCGACGGCGTCATCGCGATCTGGATGGACCGGTTCTTCGGCACGCAGGTAGCCGCGGCGAAGTAAGTTCAGTGGCGGGGCTCGGAGACTCCGCCCTGCTACGCGCCAAGCTCTGCCAGCGCGGCACGCGTGGTAATCTGCATGATCGTCGGCTGCGGTGCCGACCACTCTAGCACCCCGACCAGCAGTCGATAATAGCGCAGACCAAAATACGCCACCAGCCAGCGGTCCCCGCGGCGGCGAATGACTTCCATACCGGTGATATCTTCACGGATTTTGACCGGCGCGACGTCTGGCCAGCGCAGGGGATTCTCCGAATCCACATAGCTCCACGCGTGGTGCCCACCGAAAAATAACCGCCAGCGGCCGTCGTCCATGCGTTGCACGTTACTCGATTCGCACTGGTTCCACGCGTTGAAACCATAGGCGATACCTTCGTCATGCCAATCGAGCAGATCGGTAGATGAGGCGCGAGCCACGCAACCCTTGCCGTCCTGTTTCACCGCGGTGTAATAAAGCTGAAACCGGCCGTCGTGTGCGATGACATGCGCATCGCGGCAGGCCGCGCCACCGCTGGTTGGACAGAACGCCCAGCCGTATTCCTCGGGTCTAATCACCGGCCGGTCGCTAGCGCGTTCCCAGCGGAACAGGTCATCCGAGACCGCCACGCCGATGCGCTGCGAGTTGTCGGTCGCCACGCCGGTGTAGAACATCCAGTGCCGACCGCCGTGCGAAATCACATAAGGCGCAAACACATGGCCGTGGTCCCACCCGCGCACATCAATGAAAAAGCACGGCTCATGCGTCTCCCACGTCACAAAATCGCGCGTCGTCGCGTGGCCGAAAAACACCTCGTTGCCGGGCAGACCGCAACTCACGCCCGGCGTGCCGGCGATATGATAGAGATGCCAGACGCCACCGATTTCGTGTAGGCAGAAATCCTTCAGGTAGAATCCGAGCGGCGCGTAACCGACTTGCAACCAATCCTCCTGATGCGCCCGCTGCCGCGCCACCGCATCGCGGTAGCACTTGTAGTCCATATTCTCGAAACTCATGGCGGGCACTCTCAATTCAGTCTGCAAACACGATCTGCGTGCGGGCGGCTTTCGCCGAAACCTCGGACACATCGATCAACGTTGGTAGTGGTGCCAGTGTGCGTCCCGTGGCCGCGCAACGGTAGCGGCCCGCCCCCATCGGAGTAAAGACTGTGCCGCTCGGCATGGCCACCGGTTCCGCGCCCGCATGGCCCAGCAACAGCGGGCCGTGGGCGAAACGATGATACCCTGGCTGGCGGCCGGGGTTTTGCAGCGGGACCGCGGCGATATCCAACTCAAATGCCACCCTCAGCACATCGCCCGCTCGAAGCTCAAGCGTGACACTCGCAAAACTGCCTTCGACCTGCGTCACCACGGGAGTTTGGTTCAACTGAAAACGAAAACTCTGCGGCGGCGACCAAGTCGGCGCGAAGAAACGCAGGGTCTTGGGCTTGGCCAGCGTCGAGGCCTTGACCTCAAGACGCACCACCCCCTCACGCGGATATTCACTGTGCTGGGTAATCTCCACTTGTCCGTCCGGGAAATCAACCTGCGCCGTCCCGCCCAAATAGAACGGCAGCACCAACTCGTCCACCCCGGTGAACCACCCAAACTGGGCGGCGCGGGCTAGCCCCTCCGCTCCGCGCATTGAGCAGCACCAAGGCGCTTCAAAAAACTCGTGCGGCACGACCCACAGCAAGTCGCGCGCGCCCGTGCACAAATCGCAGCCGTAGCCGCCATTGGGCCGCTGCGCATGGGCCAGTGCATTGAAAAAAATGCGGTGCGCCTCCTCGAGATAGGCGGTGTCGCCCGTGGCCGACCATAATTGCACGACGAGCAAATAGGCGTCCACGATCGCGCAGGGCTCCGTCCAATCGGGTCGGCCAAACCAGTTGTAGTTGCCGTGATGCTCGGTCTCGGCGAGGTCGCGATACCGGGCATGACGGGCGCGCACCAGCTCGAGATACTCCGGCCGGGGGTCCACCTCGCGCCACCAGCGCATGATGCCGCGCAAAGTTGTCAGCGTGGCATGTGTCTGCGCACTGTGTTGCACCGGGTCGAAACGAACGTAACGCGCGATCATGGTCTCGATTAAATCCCGCAGACCGGGCGACGGCACGACGGTGTAAGCCTGCGTCAAACCATCCAGCGTGAAGAAACCCACCCCGATGTCCGTTGAGAGCCCCCGCCAAACCCCGGAGCTCCGGTGCATGGTCAGCCCCACGAGTTGGTTGTCGCGCAGCGAAAGATCAGGCTGGTCAGGATAGACGGCCCACATGGGGAGCGTGGGCAGCATGAGATTCTCGATTATGCTCCGGATCATCGTCCGCAACCTCTCGTCGCGCCGCCACCGGTAATTCTCACACAGCCCGCGCAGCAGCGCGTTGTGACCACCGATTTGGTTCTCATCCACCGTGCCGGATGGCATTATCTCGCCGAGATAACCGCGGGCGTTGAGGGCGTCGGGCAGGCGGGCGACTATCTCGGCCATTTGTGGCGCCTCGCGGCCGAGGAGTTGGGCGTATTCAGTCAATGCCAACAGGCAACGCCCGACCCACTCGCCCGGCGCGTCCTTCGCCGTAAAGGCCGTCATCATCGCGTCGAACTGAAATTCGGCGTCGTGCAGGCGGCGGAAATTGAGCTCGGCGCGGCGCAACAAATCGCCCGCCGGTCGGACTTGGGCCAGAGGAACTGGTGTAACCATCCCTGTGCATTAACGGAAGCGCGCGCACCGCCAAGCCTAAGCCACATGAACATTCGCGCCGCAACACGGAGTTGCGATTGCGGTGATTCACCCCATGGTGTGGATATGTCCTCCGCCGCTACGCCCGTTACCTCCGTCGCTGTCACCGACTGGGGTCGCACGGATTACATCGCCACCAAGGCACGGCAGGAGTCGCTGGTGGCCGAACGTCTCGCCGGCGTCATCGGCGACACCCTCGTGTTCACGGAACACGAACCCGTTTTCACCGTGGGCATGCGACAGGGAGCCGATCGGCACCTTGTTTGGGACGCCGCCCAACTCGCGCAAGCAGGCGTAACGGTCTCCTCGACTAATCGTGGCGGCGACATCACCTACCATGGACCCGGCCAAATCGTCGGCTACCCGATCGTCTCGCTCGAACCCCGGCGCGATTTGCACGCCTACCTCCGTTTCGTGGAGCACGTGCTGATCAACACCGCCGGAGCCTGCGGGCTCGCCGCCTCACGTCGCGATGGTCTTACAGGCATCTGGCTCGGCACGCGCAAAGTCGCCGCCATCGGCATCGCCGTAAAACGCTGGGT
>JADLBI010000236.1 GCA_020847775.1 Opitutaceae bacterium | reverse complement strand
TGATGGCTGAGTTGACTGGTGCGGTCGCGGGTCGGCGGCCGGGCGGCGATGGGACGGAAATCGGTGATGGCTTGGCTGACCTGGTCGAAGCGGAACCCGGCCGTGAGCACCCAACGCCCGTGTTGGAACGCGAGCCGGTCGCTGATTTCGGCGGAAGTGTAGCGGCCCACTTCAAGCCGGTCGATGAGGATGCGGGAATATCGCGCGGGCGAATAGGCGGGCCGGGAGTAATCGGGTTGCCAAGGGTTGAAGTGCCGCGCGCCCGAGGGCAGGGCGTCGCGGTCGGCGGGGCTGAGCGCGCGTTCCTCGCGCCGGTATTCGCCGAGCGTATGGTTGGCGGAGAGGAGCAATTTGTGGAGGGCGCCGAGTTTCTGGAAGCGCAGCGTGCCTTCGACCTGGGCCGAGACGGCTTCCTGGGGTTGCGCGAGGTGGCGCGGCTCGCGGGTGCCGGAGAACAAGCCGGTGTCCAGGTTGAGTTGCGAACTGGTGAAGCGGTCCTGATCGATGGCGCGTTGCCAAGCCTCCAGGTTGGCGCGCAGGGCAAAGTTGGCGGAGGGCGCCGTGTCGAATTGAAGCCCGGCGGTGGTGCTGCGGCGCAGGATGGCGGCGTCGGGGCCGTTGGCGTTGAAATAGGCGAGCGGCAGGTAGGGGCCTTTGATTCGTGCGCCGACGTGTTCGCGATATTCCGGAATGCCGGGCGAGGCGTGGGCCTTGGTCTCGCGATAATCCAGCGAGAGCATGAGGCTGACCGCGCGGCTGCGCCGCCAGGTGAGCGCGGCACTGAGCTGCTTGGTGTCATCGCGGGCGAATTCCTCGGGGCCTTCGCGGTGATCCCAGCTCAACGCGATGCGTTGCCAGAGTTTCTTGTCGATCAGCGCGCCGGTATGTTCGTAGCTGAGGCGTTGGTGGTGGCGGTCGTTGGCGCTGGTCTGGAGGCGCGTTTGGGTTTTGGCCCGCGGCCGGGCGGTCATGGCGTTGCGGATGCCACCGGGGGCGGCGCGGCCGAGGACCGGCACCAGGGCGCCTTGAATGACGATGGTCTGGCTGGTGTTGAGGGTTTCAGGGATGCCGATTTGGATGAAGCCGTCGCGCAGATTGGGCGTGGGAAAACCGCGGAGGTTCAAGCGGCTCTCGCCCGCGATGCGCTCGGCGGCGGAGGGCTCGGCGATGGCGGCGAGTTCCGCGTCGTTTTCAGGCTCATCGGCGTCGTTGGAGAAATCGTCCGTGTCGACCAAGTCGTTGGAGAAGGGGGCGTCGCGCATTTGCTCCTCAAAGGTGCCCATGCCGGTGCGATCGAAACCGGATTCGTCGTCATTTTCCCGCACTTCCAGCGCGGGGAGCCGGACGGCCGGGTCCGCTGTGGTCGGCGACGGCTCGCCGACAGCTTGAGCCATCGATGGGTCCGGCGCGGCCAGCAAGGCGAGCGCGACCAGCAGCCAAGGCAGAAGTGGCGGACGCGGAGACACGGGCTCATGAGGCAAAAGGGGCTTGGCAGCGTCAATGGCCGAAGCGGGCGCGAACCTGATTTTTTCGGCAAAACCACCGCGGTGATTTACAGAAGGGGAAAGCCTGGTAGCATGGTGGCGATGAATCGGAAATCGGAAATCAATAAGCCGCGGGTGGTGGTGATCGGTGGCGGCTTCGCTGGCGTGAGTGTGGTTAAGTCGATACCGCCGGGAGAGGCGTATATCACGCTCATCGATCGCCAAAACCATCATCTTTTTCAGCCTTTGCTTTACCAAGTGGCGACCGCGGGCCTGTCCGCCGTGGACATCGCGCAACCGATCCGCGCGATTTTTGGCGACCGGCCGAACTTGGCCGTGGTGATGGCCGAGGTCACCGGGATTGATCTGGCCGCGCGGAGGGTGACGCATTCGCGTGGCGTTGTGGATTACGATTATCTCGTGGTGGCGGCGGGCAGCCAGACGAGTTATTATGCGAATCCGCAATGGGAGTTGTTGGCGCCGGGTCTGAAATCCCTCGACGACGCGTTGCGCGTGCGCCGGAAAATTCTCACGTGTTTCGAACAGGCGGAGACAGAGCCGGATCCGCGGCGCAAGGCCGAGTTGCTGACGTTGGTGATCGTGGGCGCGGGGCCGACCGGCGTCGAGTTGGCGGGCAGTCTGGCCGATTTGTCGCGACGGGTGCTGCACAAGGATTTTGACCATATCGACCCGGCGTCCGCGAAAGTGATTTTGGTCAGCTCGGGCCCGCGCGTGCTGGAGACGTTCACGGAGGAGATGTCGGCGAGCGCGAAGTCGCAGTTGGAAAAACTCGGCGTCGAGGTGTGGACCGACGTGCGCGCCGAATCCATCAAAGAGCACGAAGTGGTGATCGGCGACCGCACCGTGCGCGCGGGCGTGGTGATTTGGGCGGCGGGGGTGGGCGCGAATCCGCTCGGCCGGAAACTCGGCGTCGAGACCGATCGGGGCGGGCGCGTGCTCGTCAATCCCGACCTGAGCGTGCCGGGGCATCCCGAGGTGTTTGTGGTGGGTGATTTGGCGGCGTTGACCGATGCCAATGGCGTGAAGGTGCCAGGGGTGGCGCAGGCGGCGTTGCAAATGGGGGTGCACGTCGGGCGCATCATCACCCGCGAAGCACGCGTGGCGCGCCATGCGGCCGAGCCGACGTCACGCCCGGCCTATGCCTATGTGGACAAGGGCTCGATGGCGACGATCGGCCGTTCGGCGGCGGTGGTGGAGCTGAAGCGGTTGAAGCTGCATGGCTGGCCGGCGTGGGTGGCCTGGCTCTTCGTGCACTTGTTGTTTCTCGTCGGTTTTCGCAACAAGGCCTCCGTGCTGTTGAGCTGGGC
>JADLBI010000235.1 GCA_020847775.1 Opitutaceae bacterium | reverse complement strand
TTCGGTGCGGTTGATGACGCGCAGCTTCACTTCTTGCCGAAAGATGATCGCGCGGTTGCTCAGGGTGTGCGGACAAATCGGAGTCATCGCTATCACGCCCGCGTCGGGATGGATGATGGGACCGCCCGCCGCCAAATTGTAGGCGGTGGAACCCGTCGCGGTGGAAAAAATGAGACCGTCGCAGGCGTAGGTGGTGACCGGCTCGCCGTCGGCCGTGACCTCGAGGCGCACGATGCGCGAATTGACCTGATCCTTGATCAACACGTCGTTGAGCGCGAGGTCGTGCGAGCCCGGGCCGGTCGAACAATCGAGCATGGCGCGGTGGTTGACGTGGAAGTGCCCGCGCAGCAGGTCGGCAAAATGTTGTCGCGCTTCATCCGCTGAAAAAGTGGTGAGGAAGCCGAGACTGCCGCGATTGACGCCGATGATCGGCACATTCGCGCGCGCGGCTTCGCGGGCGACGCCGAGCAAAGTGCCGTCGCCACCGACGACGCAACAGGCGTCGCAATCCGCCAGGTAGCCGCGCGCGATGGGGAAGCGGCCAGTCTGCTTGAGTTGCACTTTTGCCTTGCGAGCGGCGGCGATCAAGGCGTGCGCGACCTCCTGGGCGCCGTCTTTGTCCTGATTGATGACGAAGGCGATCTTGCGGATGGGCTTCATGCGGCCCCGAGGCTCGCCCCGAATGCGTGTGGGTGCCAGTTCAAACTCGCTGGAGTGCGGTGGCCGTAGTGGTTCTGCAGGTGTGCATGAGTCAATATATGATCTAGCGGCCAAGCGCATGCACGCATACGGTGGCGTGATTGCGGCCGGGGTGCCGGGGTTAACCCAACGCGGCGATAATCGCGTCAGTCATGGCGGTGGTGCTGACCGCCGGACGACCGAAGGCAATATCGCCAGTGCGCGTGCCGCCGGTGACGGTCTGCCGGACGGCGGCTTCGACACGTGCCGCGATGGATTCGAGCCCGAAACTGTAGCGCAGCATCAACGCGGCCGAGAGGATTTGCGCGCAGGGGTTGGCCAGATTTTTGCCCGCAATGTCGGGCGCAGTGCCGCCGGCCGGTTCGTAGAGACCGAAGGGCAGCCCGAGTGAATTATGGCGCGCGCCGAGCGAAGCGGAGGAAAGCATGCCGAGGGAGCCGCAGATGACGGCCATCTCGTCCGAGAGGATGTCGCCAAACATGTTTTCGGTGAGAAACACGTCAAACTGGTTGGGGTCGCGCGCGAGCTGCATCGCGGCGTTGTCCACATACATGTGGCTGAGCTTGAGGTCGGGCGCGTGGACGGCGACGAAGTCACCGACGGTTTTACGCCAGAGGACGGAGGTTTCGAGGACGTTGGCTTTGTCCACCGAGCAGAGTCGCTTTTTGCGCCCACGCGCGGCGGTGATCGCTACCGCGGTGATGCGCTCGATCTCGCTTTTGCGATAGACCATCGTGTCCACCGCCTCGATGTCGCCGTCGTCCAGTGTGGTCGTGCGTTTGGGTTGGCCAAAATAGACGCCGCCGGTGAGTTCGCGGATGCACACGATGTCGATGCCGTCGGGGATGCGTTCGGCTTTCAACGGCGAAGCGTCAGTGAGTTCGCGGTAGAGCAGTCCGGGGCGAATGTTGGCGAACAGGGTGAAATGCTTGCGCAGGGGGAGCAGCGCGGCGCGTTCGGGCTGTTCCTTGGTGGGGAGCTTTTCCCATTTCGGACCGCCGACTGAGCCAAAGAGAATCGCGTCGGCCTGTTCGCAAATTCGCAATGTGGCGGCCGGGAGCGCCGAGCCGTGGCGGTCGATTGCCGAGCCGCCGACATCAGCTTCCGTGTAATCGAGGCGCAGGCCCTCCTGCCGGGCGACGTGCTGGAGCACGCGCAGGGCGGCGGACATGACTTCGGGCCCGATATAATCTCCGGCGAGGACGGCGAATTTGAGCGACGGCATAAGGCCGAGGGACGTAGCAACAGCCTAGGGAAAGGGGAAGGGCAATTTTCGCGGTTGCGCGTCATGGCGCGCCCCGCAACGACTCTTAAGCGATGAATCTCTATGTGTTGCCGGCGGGACCGATTCAGACGAACGCCTATTTGCTCACCGCGCCAGACCGGGGCGAGGCGTTGTTGATTGACGCGCCTGGCGGGATTTGGGCGCAGATCGAGCAATTATTAACTAAGGATCGGTGCGCACTGGCGGAACTCTGGGTGACGCATGGACATTGGGATCATACGCAGGGCGCGGCGGAGGTGGTGCGCGAAACCGATGCGACCGTCCGCGCACATCCCGACGACCAAGTGCTGATAGAGACTCCCGAGGTGATGCGCGCGTTCATGGATCGGCGTATGACGGTCGAGCCCGTGAAGGTGGACGCATGGGTGGGGCAGGGTGATGAGATCGACGTGTTGGGCTGCACGTTCGAGGTGCGCCACGTGCCCGGGCACTGTCCGGGCAACATCATGTTTTACAGCGCGGCGATGCAGGGTGCTTTCGTGGGCGACGCGCTGTTCCGGGGCAGCATTGGGCGCACGGATTTACCCGGCGGCAAGTTCGACCAGCTCGAAGCGGCCATCCGACGGCAAATTTACAGCCTACCGGACGAGACCAAAATCTATCCCGGTCACGGCCCAGCCACCACGGTCGGCGCGGAGCGACGCACTAATCCGTATGTCCACGATTGAACACGAGCCATTCATGCGGCGCGCGTTGGAGTTGGCGCGCGGCGTTTGGGGCACCACGCATCCCAACCCGATGGTGGGCGCGGTGGTTGTCGAGGAGGGCAAAATCGTAGGCGAGGGTGCGACCGCGCCGGATGGGGGCCCCCATGCGGAACGGCTGGCCTTGCTAGCCCGGGGCAAGACACCGCGGCCTGGCGCGGTGTTGTATGTGACGCTGGAGCCGTGTTCGACAGAGGGCCGAACCGGTGCCTGCACCGACGCCATCATCGCCGCAGGCATCAAGACGGTGATCGTGGGTGCGATTGATCCCAACCCAGCCCACGCCGGGCGCGGGCTTGAGGTGCTGCGCGCTGCCGGTATCGAAGTGATCAGCGGTGTGCTGGAAGCGGAGTGCCGCGATTTGAATTTGATTTTCAACCACTGGATCACAGCCGGAACGCCGTTGTTCGCGGCCAAAACGGCCACGACGCTTGATGGTCGGATCGCCTGCCGCACCGGGGATTCGCGTTGGATCACGGGTGCAGCGGCCCGCGCGGATGTGATGCGTTGGCGCCGGTTGTTCCCGGCGATCGCGGTGGGGGCGGGCACGCTGTTGCACGACAACCCGCGGCTGACCTCGCGAATTGAAGGCCGCGAGGAGTGGTGCCCCGTGCGGTTTGTGTTCGACGGGTTGCTGCGCACTGTGACGGATCGCAATTTGCCCAAGGTTTACACCGACGAGTTCAAGCAACGCACGATTGTCGTCACGACGGGGCACGGTGGCATGGGCTATGTGCGGAAATTAAAGGACATGGGGGTGAACGTGTGGGTTTTGCCCAGTGACACCCAACGCGTGCGATGGGGAGAATTTCGTCGAAAGTGCGCCGAAGAGCGAATCGCGGGGATATATATCGAGGGCGGTGCCCAACTGCTCAGCCAGTTGTTGCGCGATGCCCAGATCGACTATCTGTTCAGTTATCACGCCCCCATTATTCTAGGTGATGATCGAGCGAAACCGATGATGAGCGGACTGCGCACCGAGAAACTGGCCCAGGCTGTGCGGCTCGACGATGTGCGGCACGATGTTCTGGGGTCGGACACCTTGTTGCGCGGGCGCGTGGTTTATCCCGACAAACTTTTTGCGGATGAAACTGTATTTAGCCTCGGGTAACGCGCATAAGGTGCGCGAACTGCAAGCTCTCGCACGGGCGACTTCATCCGGTGTGGAGATTGAGTCCGCCCGGGCGGTGGGCGGGATGCCACCGGTCGTGGAGGACACCGGCACTTTCGAGGGCAACGCGCGCAAGAAAGCGCGCGCGCTTCGCGCCAAATTACCCCTGGGCGGCTGGGCGCTGGCAGATGACAGTGGAATTTGCGTGGATGCGTTGGATGGAGCGCCGGGCGTGGAGTCGGCGTATTTTGCCGGTCCACAAGGTGATGATGCGGCCAATTTGGAAAAACTTGCGCGCGTGATGCGCGGGGTGCCGGCAACGCAACGCGGCGCGCACTATGTCTGCATTTTGGTGCTGATCGCACCGGATGGCGCGGAACACGTCTTTCGCGGCGAATGCCACGGGCGCTTGCTGGACGAACCGGTGGGGAGCGGCGGTTTTGGCTATGATCCGTTGTTTGTGCCCGACGGGTATGATCGCACCTTTGGTTTACTCTCGGAAGAAACCAAGCAATCGCACAGCCATCGTGCGCGGGCTTGGCAAGCGCTGGCGACGTGGTGGTCCTGCGCGCCGAGTAGCGCCCTTCACGAGAAGTAATCCGGATTCACATTTCCATGAAGTCCAAGTTGGTGTTGGACAGCAGGGAGTTGAATTCCGCCGGGGACAGATCGCGATAATCGAGTCGCCGATAGGTGCGGATCAACGGGGTGCCGGGCGGGTAGCGACCGTCGCCGAACATGGAATTGAAGCCCCATTCACGTTTAGGCGCGCTATATTTGGCCTTGGTCCATTGTCCGGTGGCGACCTCACTCGCGAACATAGCCACGATGGAGCCGCGGTAGCGCAGGCTTTTGCTGGACCAATTTTCATGAAAGCGCGGATAGTTTTCC
>JADLBI010000234.1 GCA_020847775.1 Opitutaceae bacterium | reverse complement strand
GTTGGGCGGTGATGCCGTTGGCCGCGAGAAAAGCTGTATCGTCGGAGGTGAAAAAGGTGTCCGCACCACGCCGACCTTGGGCGTAAAGCGCGACAGCCTGATCGTAGATGCGGCGAAAGTCCCGCGCGAAAGTGTAATGTTGCATGGAGAATCGATGCGCATGGGATGCCGAAAGGCAACCCGGGCGCACTATTCAATCCGCCGGGCGGAAATCGACCATGCGCTTGAAGCGGTCCACTTTCTCGACGATGACCTCAAGTCTCCCGCCGAGCGGGAAGCGGCGTTTGTGGCGGCGGCCGATCAGTGCGGAGCCGTCACCGGTTTGATCGTAGTGATCGTCGCGCAGTACGGAGGCGGGGACAAATCCGAAGGCGAGAGATTCGGTGAGTTCGACGAAGAAGCCATTGGGTCGCACATCGGTGATGATGGCGGCGAAGCGGGCGCGCGGGGTCTTGCTGAGTTCGCGCTCGAAAAATTCGAGCAGCTTGACTTTCACCGAATCACGCTCGGCGTCCTGACTGTTGGTTTCGGTTTGCGACAGATGGGCGCCGAGATTTTCCACCCCAGCCGCGGTGTAGCCCGGGGCGGCGGGTTTGGCCCCCGCGCCGTTATCCTGACGGGAGAGCCAGGCATTGAGTACCCGGTGGACGACGAGGTCGGAATAGCGTCGGATGGGTGAGGTGAAGTGGGTGTAATCTCGCTTGTGCAGGCCGTAGTGCCCATCGGGCGATGACCGGTAGCACGCTTTGCGCAAGCTGCGGAGCAGTTGGGTGCGCAGCAAGTGGCCTTGCGGATGATCGCGCAGCGTTTGCAGCAAGCGCACGACCTCGGCGCGAACCGAGAGGTTTCCGACCTTGATGCCGTGGGTGGCGAGGTCCTCGCGCAGTTCGTTGAGCTTTTCTTCGTCAGGGTCGTCGTGCACGCGATAGAGCGAAGGCAGGCGACGCGTGCGGGTGAGGCGGGCCACGGCTTCGTTGGCCGCGAGCATGAATTCCTCGATGAGCTGGTGGCTTTCATCGTGCTCCACGCGTTCCAACCGGTCGGCGTAGCCTTTTTCGTCCACGTAGATCTTGGTCTCGGGCATCTCGAGGTCGAGGCTGCCGTGGGCCATGCGGTCGCGGCGGAGGATAGCTGCCAGGCTCCATAATTTCCGCACCCAGCCTTGGAGGTCGTGAAGTTCCGAGTTGGACAGGCTGGAGAGGGCGCGTCCGGTTGAGCCGGTTTGGTGTTTGGGCGGTAGCGGCAGGGCGCGTACCTGGGCGAGATCGTCGGTGAATAGCAGCGCGTAGGCCTGTTTGTAAGTCAGACGTTTGCGGCTGCGGATGACGGCGTTGGCGAAGGTCGTTTCGCGGATGCGGCCGTTGGCGCCGAAGGTGAGAAAGACGACCTTGGTCAAACGATCCTCCGCTTCGACGAGGGAGCAGAGGCCGTTGGAGAGTTTTTCGGGCAGCATCGGGATAACGGTGCCGACGAGATAGGTGGAGTTGCCGCGGCGGAGTGCCTCGCGGTCAAGCGCGGTACCGGGTTTCACGTAGGTGGAGACGTCAGCGATATGGATGCCCACGCGAGTCTCGCCGCTGGCCAAGGTTTCGAGGGAGAGCGCATCGTCGAAGTCCTTGGCGTCGTCGGGGTCGATCGTGAAGGTCGGGATGTTTCGGCAGTCGAAGCGCCCGGCCAGATCCTTGCGCTGCACCTTGCCGGGGATGGCCGCCGCTTCGCTTTCGACCGCGGGAGGGAAGTTGGGCGCGAGGCCGTATTGCTCAAAAATGCCGAGCAGTTCCGCGCGCGGTTCATGCGTGCGGCCGAGCCGCGTGGTGATCGTGCCGGTGAGGGGATCGCGGCGCTTGCGCCACTCGTCGAGCCGCACCACAACCTTGTCGCCGGTGGCGGGCGCGGGCTTCAGGTTGGTTTGCTCCGGGCTTTTGACGGCGATGTCATGCACGAAGTGCGGATCGTCGGGCGTGACGACCCAGTAGCGTCCGGTTTTGCGCAGATTGCCGACGAGCGTGTCGCGGTTGCGCGCGAGCACGCGCATGACGCGTCCGGCGGTTTCACCGGCGAAACGTGTGCGACCCTTGGGTAAAATTTGCACCACGACCTGATCGCCATGCAGCGCGACATCGGTGGCGGCTGGCGCGATCTGCACTTCGGTTGAGCCGTCGGCCTGGGCTTCGTCGAGGATGACAAAGGCGGAGCCGCCGCTACGAAAGCGGATGCGGCCGGAGAGTTCGGTGTGTCGGGGCGCGGCGGTCGAGCGATAGAGTCCTTCGCGCGTGCGCTGCACGCGGCCGTCGGTTTGCAGGTGTTGCAGCGCGCGGGTCAATTCCTTGCGCTGGTTCTTGGCGAGTCGCAGGGCGCGGGAAAGAGCGGCGGCGGACTGGAGTTGGTGTTTATTCCCGCGTAAAACGGCGAGCAAGCGGTCACGGAGATTCATGGAGGCGTTTTGCGCGGGCCGGGGGATCGCGCTTTGGGATTGGAATGAGGGAAGGCGATAGGTAGGTATGCCGCGATGAAAATCGTCCATGTCGCCAGCGAATTGTTCCCCTTCGTGAAAACCGGCGGTCTGGCTGATGCGGTGGCCGCGTTGGCCGGAGCATTGGCGGATCAAGGGCACGAAGTGGCAGTGTTTCTGCCCGGCTATCGCGCCGCATTGGCTC
>JADLBI010000233.1 GCA_020847775.1 Opitutaceae bacterium | reverse complement strand
GCGGGGCGTTCGTCCCAGAGATCGCCGCGGTCGAGCGAGAAGCGAAGTTTATTCGCCTCGCCCCAAAACAGCGCGCCTTGGAGGCCGTTGCCCAAGGGCAGGGCTTCATCCCATAGAGTGATCGGGGCGGCCAATCGTAATTTCATAATGACAAGCAGAGGGGTGGACTGTCTGGAGAGAAACGGCCGCATGTCTGGAGACTTTTCCGCGGGTTGAGAAGCCCAATGCATCCGCATGACAGCCTTGGTCCGCCGTCAAGCTTGCCCGCGAGCCGGAGCGCCGTTTCTTTGCTAACATGACCGGTCCACTGTCCACGGAACAATTGAGTCGCATTGGCCTCGCTTCGACACCCACGGCCGAAGAGGAGCACTCCTTGCTACTCTACATCAATCTTCGCCTGCGCTACCTCGGCTTGCCCACGTTTCCGCTTTCGACCGGTCCGGTCGCGCTCGATCAAATGACCAGCGGCCTGATCGCGCTCAGTCGCGAAAAAGACCGCCTGCTCTCGCATCACCTGTGTCCGGTGGATCGGCGCATCCAAGACTATCTCGATTCCGTGCTGGGCTCGGGCGCGCCGCGTCTGCCGGCGACGACCTTCGTGCTCGATCGCTACGGTCTCGCGCGCAAACTCTCGCTCCCGCCCGATCGCGACAAATTCGAATCCGACATCATCACGTCGTATCGCGTGCGCCAGGGCGTGTTGCACAATCCGCGCAGCGACCGTCGCACGACCAAGGGCATTTTTCACGTCGCCGAGGACGGCTTGCCGATACCCGACGACAAAAAGGCCGTGCCGTCCGCGGTGTTCGGCAAACTGCTCGAAAAAGCGCTGCAACCACCCGACTCGCTCAAGCGCCTGCCGTTTCTCTCCACGCAGCCGCAATCCGCCGGGTGCTTCGTTTCGTTGCTGCTGCGCCCCGTCGTGTGTCCCGCCGTGCCGGGCGTGACGAAAGAAAAGCGCATGGAGGTGCGTTTCTTCGTGCCGGGCAACCTCGTCAGCAACCTCGATTTCGTTGAAAGCATCTTCGGCAACGCGGGCGATCCGCGCCTGCCGGAAAACGACGCCGCGCTCGATCCGGAAACCTGGAGCGGCCACAGCGGCTGCGTCATCCTCGCGCCGCACCTCACAACGTTCACGAAAAAAGAACTCGGCCTGCCGAAATGGGACGACGCCACCGAACGCCAGCGCCGCGATGGCATGTGCTGGAAGGAGCCCGGCGAATTCTACAACGACGGCGACGCGTTCAAGATCACCTGCCGCGACGCGCGCGGCGTCATCGTCACGCTGATTTCCGACAACTATTTCGGCTACTGCAAAAAAGAGGTGAAGACGCAGCTCAGCTACGCCGCCAATCTCTTCGGCCTGGCCGAGGAGGAGCATGCCGGCGGCGCGTTGCTCTTCACACGTTACGATTTGTCGGAGGACTTCGACTCCACGCGCGTCACCCACAAATACCCGCACACGTTTGACGAGGCGATGGCCCTGCTCGGCGACGCCGCCGTGCGGCAGCCCGACGGCAGCGCCATCGATCGCCATTTTCCCGAGGTGCTCTACGTGCCGGTCGATGCGCATTTCAAACTCGCCGACTCCACCGTGAGTTGGCGGCACGCGGGCCGGACCATCACGCATCCGCTGCGGCTCAACCACACCTACATCCTGCCTTCGGGTTACAAGGTGCACCTCGAAAAACCGCGCGGCAGCCGCAGTTGGCGGCTCGTCGGCACGCACGCCGAATGCACCCTCGCGCACAAGCCCTGCACCGTCTCCGGCGGTGGCAAATCGGAAATTTCCAAAAGCCTGTCCGACGCCATCATCGTCGGCCCGGTCTTCACCGCCGATTTCACGAAGGATTTCGACGCCGTGGCCAAGCTGCTCGCCCACGATTTCAGCCAGCGCTTCCGCGACACCACGCGCCACGGCTCCGATCAGCGCGCCATTCTCAGCCCCAAGCGTTCGCTCGGCTCGGTCATCAAACTGTTCACCCCCTCGCTCACGGAATTCGCCGACGACTACAACGCGTGGCTCGGCACGATTCCGCCGCACATCAAGGAACTCGTTTTCGTGGTGAAGCGGTTTTACCGTGCCGACTGGGGCGACGACTGGCGCGGGCATTTCGGCGTCGATATCGTCAACGGCACGCCCGCGAACGAACTGCGCTTCGAGGGCCAGCGCATTGATTCGAGTTTCCTGCGCGTCGGCTTCGGCGCCGACGGTTCCTGGCGCACCTTCGGCTTGCGCAAGGACTTTCATCCTTCGCTCAAGATCCAGATGGAGGACGACATCACCGCCTCGGTCGTCGTGCCGAAGGATCGCGTGACCGGTCTCGGCGCCTCCGCGGTCGAACCATCGCTCAAGTTCGTGCACAATTGCGAATACCGGCTTTTCCAACGACCCGACGATGCGATTCACCGCGGCTACGACCACCAGACCGAGGCGGACTTCGCGCGCGACGGAAACTTTTTCTCCAATTACGAACCGCTCACCGCCGATCAGGCGCGCGATCTCGTCGAGGACGCCATCGGCTTCGACCAGTTCACCCCGCCGATGCAGGCGCTCATCAAGGGCGCCCGCGAGGGCCAGCCCGAGTATTTCGTGTGCTCCGCCCAACCGCGCATCGTGGACGGCAAGGTCACGAAAAACCCGCGTTATCTCCAAGTGCGCACCAATCTACGCAACCCGCGCGACAGCTACATCGGCGAGGTCGGCCTGCGGCTCATGCGTCAGGTGCCGGCGACCGAATCCGTGCTCACGCCCGTCAACGCCGTACTCGCCGGCCGCCGCAACAACGGCGCCGATGCCAAGGCCGGCATCCGCTCGCTCGCCGTTTACAATCCCCTACACTACATGGAGCTGCCCGAGTTGTTCATGGAGTTCATTTGCAGCCTCACCGGCAAATCACCCTCGACCACCGGCGCCGGTTCCGAAGGCGCGCTGACAAAGGCGCCGTTCAACGCCCTGCCGCCAATCTACGACCTCAACGCCGCGTTGGTCTCCTACGCCGTCACCGGTTACGCGGGCTTCGTTTCTTCCGCCGGTTGCGTCGGCCCGAAGGAACGCGTTGATCACGACATCAGCCTGCTCATCCCCGAAGTGTGGTGCCGCATGGGCGTCGGGGAACGCGATCCCCAAAAACTCATCGCCGAAGGCTATCTCGAACGTTGCGCGGACTTCGAACACCACGGCAAGACCGTGCTCGCCAGCCGACTCGGCTGGCGCATCACCCGCCGCTTCATCGCGCACTTCTGCGGCCGCGTCTTCAATCATCCGCACGTCGTGTTCTCCGAGGCCATGCTCAAACCCGAGTTGCAGGACATCAACGAATTCGTGGACGGCGTGGACAACATCGTGACCACGCAGGCCAGCGTCGCGCGGCACTACTTCAACGACGGCAGCATCGCCCAAGCCTGCCCGCCGCTGCGCGCCCTGCTCCACCTCATGCGCGATGGTGTATACGAAGGCAAAACCCTCGCCGACACGGAAATCCGCGCGCTCTTCGAACCCGCCGCCGTGCTCCAGAGCGATTGGTATCAAGCCCGGCTCGCGACCAAACAGCGGATTGATATCGCGCAATGGCAACAGCACTGCGCCTACCTGCGCGATTTCTTGGGCAAGCCCAACTACACCGGCGAAGCCGAGCGACTCAACATCGCCGAGCGTCTCGCCGCCGCCCAAACCCGCCTCGCCCACGTCGAAAGCGCCGCCTACCTGAAGGAACTCCACGGCACCATCGGCGCTGAACCGGCCGCGTATGCGTAGTTGGAGGGCGGGATCGCTGATCCCGCCTTGGTCTTATGCTCGTTCGTTTGGCGGGAGCAGCGATCCCGCCCTCCATTCGCGCCTGCGGATTTTTCGCATCGCCGCGCTGAGGTGAGGGATCTTTGCTCAGGCATCATGGCGAAGGTCTATTTTTATTACGCAGCGATGAACGCGGGCAAATCGACCGTGCTCCTTCAGTCGAGCTACAACTATCAGGAGCGGGGCATGCGCACGCTGGTGTTTGCGCCGGCGATTGATGATCGCGCCGGGGTCGGCCGCGTGAAATCGCGCATCGGGATCGAAGCCGCCGCCGAGGTGCTGGCGGGCGATGACAACCTTTTCCAACGCGTCGAGCGCGAACACGCGCAGACCAAGGTCGCCTGCGTGCTGGTGGACGAGGCGCAATTTCTTTCGCCCGCGCAAGTGGCCCAAGCCACCGACATCGCGGACGAGCTCGGCATCCCGGTGCTCTGTTACGGCCTGCGCACCGATGTTCGCGGGGAACTTTTCCCCGGCAGCGCGGCGTTGCTCGGCGTGGCCGACGACTTGATCGAGCTCAAGACGATCTGCCACTGCGGGCGCAAGGCCACGATGAACCTGCGCGTCGGCACCGACGGCAAGGGCCTGCGCGAGGGCGCGCAGATCGAGATCGGCGGCAACGACCGTTATGTCGCGATGTGCCGGCGGCATTACAAGGAAGCCCTTGCCTCCGATTGAACCGCCGTGCGTTTTCTAGTTTTCCTGATCATGACTCTGACCGCATCCGCCTCCGCCCATCTCGTCTTTCTCGGCACCTACACGCGCACCGCCAGCAAGGGCATTTACGCCGTGCGTCTCGATCACGAGACCGGCGCGCTTTCCCCACCCGAACTCGTCGCGACGACGGCCAATCCCACGTGGATCACCCTCTCGTCCGACCAAAAGCACCTCTATGCCGTGAGCGAACGCGACACGCTGGCCGTGCCGTTCTCGGTCGATCTCGCCACCGGAAAACTCGTTCCCGATCACGTGCAGGACAGCGGCGGCAAGGCGCCGTGCCATTTGGCGGCGGATGCGACGGGCCGCTGTCTGGTCGTGTCGCATTATCACACCGCCATCGTCGCCACGCTGCCGATCCACGCCGATGGCTCGCTCGGCGCACCTGTGACCATCATCCCGCACACCGGCAAGGGCGTGCATCCCACGCGTCAGGAAGCCGCACATGTGCACTCCGCCACGATTTCGCCCGATAACCGTCACGTCATCGTCTGCGACCTCGGACTCGATCGCGTTTACACCTACAGACTCGACGCGGCACAGGCGACGCTGACCCCCGCCGCCACGCCCTGGGTGCAATCCGCGCCCGGTGCCGGCCCGCGGCACTCCGCGTTCAGCACGGATGGCAAACACGTTTTCGTAATCAACGAACTCAACAACACGCTGGCCTGCTACGCTTACGAGGCCGCGACCGGCGCGCTCACGCCGACGGACACACAGCCGACATTGCCGGCCGATTTCAGCGGCGAAAACACGACGGCGGAAGTCCGCGTGCATCCGAACGGCCGTTTCGTTTACGGCTCCAATCGCGGCCACGACAGCATCGCGGTCTTCGCGTTTGATGCCGCGAAGGGAAAGCTCACCGCCCTCGGCCACTCTTCCACCGGCGGCAAATCGCCGCGCAACTTTTCGTTGTCGCCCGATGGCAACTGGCTGCTCGCCGCGAATCAGAACTCCGACACGTTGCGCGTGTTCAAAGTTGATGCCGGCACCGGTTTGCCCACCGCGACGCCGCACGCCGCAACCGTGCCGCAGGCGGTCTGCGTGCTGTTCGCGAATGGCCGACGTTAATTACCCCCGGGCAAAGCCACGCCGCATTCAACGACCGCTTTAAGTAGTTCAGTGCGGTTGAAAGGTTTGGCGAGGACGCGGTTCGCCCCATACATCGACGCGATCCGCAAGTAGCTTTCGCGCGGGGCGTGGCCACCACCTGAAACGGCCATAATGCGCTGCCCGGGTTTGGCGCGGCGGACGGAATTGATCAATTCCACACCGTCCATGTCCGGCATGATCATGTCGGTAATGAGTAAATCAAACTCACCCTGTTCGATCTCGCCCAAGGCCCGCATCGCGTCGGTTGTGCACACGACTTCGCAGCCCGCATCCTCCAGCAATAGCTGGGTGATACCGCAAACCGTCGGCTCATCATCCACGATCAGTATCCTAGGCTTCACCATGCAGCTCTCATGTTGTGGACATCCACAACCCGGCAAGCTCGCTACGGCTAAAATGTGGTAAAAACCGACATATAGGCCAAACGGCCTATGTCGTTATCACTGCCCGCGATGTTGCCGCCGATAGACCCCGGGAGAAAGCCCAGTGCGGCGCAAAAACTGCCGATTAAAATTGGCCAGATTATTGTAGCCACTGGCAAAGGCGATCTCCGCCACCGGCCGATTCGGCTCATCCACCAAAGTCCGGCAGATTCGCCCCACGCGGACTTCATTCACGAAGGCTTCGAACGTATGGCCAAGCTTGCGGCGAAAATACCGGCTGAATCCCGCTGGCGTCATGTGCGCCCGACGCGCGGCCTCGCGTTGCTCAACGCCATCGGCCAAACTCGCGTTAACGTATGCCATCACGCGGGCGAGCCGATCCTGATCTTCGACATTGAACACCGGTGCATAACCCGCGCTGGCCAGCAATCGATTCCCCCGCGCCCCGGCGAGTCGACCCAAGATTTCGATCAGCGACAACAATCGGGGTAGCGGCGCCAAACCCGACAACTGGCGCAGCCCTGTAGCAGCGTCTACACAGGCGCGCCCGGTGAAGTGCACGCCCCGCCCGGCCCGCTGGATTAAGCGCCGCACCGCGGCAAGTTCGGGCGCGGCTCCCAACGCTTCGGGCAAAAATTGCACCACTATCGACTTTGCACCGCCGTGCCAGCCAGATGGGTTGCTCCAATAATGCGGCAGCCCCGGTCCAAGCAGCACGAGATCGCCGGGGCTGAATCGCTCAATGCTATCACCAACGAAGCGCAAGCCATGGCTCGCTTCGATTAATGTCAATTCACACTCCGGATGGAAGTGGAACGGCGAGGTGAAACGCGGGGTTGCAAACGCCCGGCAGGCGAACGATTCGCCGGGCCGCAATGATACTTTTTCAGGCTGCGCCTGCATATTTTCTCACGTTGGGTTAATTAAATATCAGAACTGGTCAATTTTTGCGTAGTTCCGGACACAGCCATACGCTAAATTAGACGTCGCATGCCCGCCCTCGCCCCCAGCCTCGACATCGATTCGCATTACCCGCTGACGGCGGACCAAATCGCCCGCTTCCGCGCCGATGGCTTCATCAAGCTCAAGCAAGTGCTCTCGGCCGAGGTGATCAACCACTACCGCCCGATCATCACGTCGGAAGTTTACCGACTGAACACGATGCACCTGCCGATCGAACAGCGCGACACCTACAACAAGGCCTTCCTCCAAGTCGGCAACATCTGGACGAAGAGCGAGACCGTCCGGGAATTCTGCTGGGGCCAGCGCCTCGCCCGCATGGCCGCCGAATTGCTCGGCGTGAAGGGCGTGCGCATGTATCACGATCAGGCGCTCTACAAGGAAGCTGGCGGCGGCGTTACCCCGTGGCACGCCGACCAATATTACTGGCCCATGAGCAACGCCAACTCAATCACTGCGTGGATCCCGCTCCAAGCCACGCCGATGGAAATGGGCCCGCTCGCCTTCGCCAAGGGCAGCCATAAATTCGAAGCGGGCCGAGAACTTGGCATCAGCGACGAAAGCGAAAAGGAAATCGGCCGCTCGATGAAGGACCACAACTACCCGCTCGACGACACCCCGTTTGATCTCGGTGAAGTGAGTTTCCACTATGGCTGGACCTTTCATCGCGCCGGGCCCAACACCTCGTGCCAGCCGCGCGCGGTCATGACCATCATCTACATGGATCAAGATATGCGCCTCATCGAACCAGACACCTCTGCCCGGAAAAACGACCGCGCCACCTTTGCCGCCGACGTCGAGGTCGGCGCGATCATGAACGGCCGCATGACTCCGCTGATCTGGCCCCTCGACAAAGTTTAAGCGCTGGCCCCGTCCCAGACCGTTTGTAACGTAATATATTACAAACCCCCAAGGCGGGCCTGGGCCTGTCGAGGGCTGAAACCTTTTCGCCTTCAGCCCTGACGGTGGGCTTTGGCGCGGCGGCGGTAGGCGAGCAGGGCCAGGGAGGCGGCGGTGAGGAGCGCGCCGTAGGTCGAGGGTTCGGG
>JADLBI010000232.1 GCA_020847775.1 Opitutaceae bacterium | reverse complement strand
GATGAGCGCCAACGCGGCGGGCGAGCCGACGACGCGCTTCGAGTTCAACGAGGCGATCTACCTGCACTACCTGATTCGCACCCACGCGGCGATCGATTCCGACATCGTGCTGGGCATCCGCGTCAAGGACCCGCAAGGCAATTTCCTGTATTCGGTGCAGGATATCTCCACGCAGCACCGGCTAACCGCGCCAGCCGGCAGTGAATTTCACGCCGTGACGGGCTTCCGCCTACCCCTGACCCACGGACGATTTATCATCAAGACCGGCATCATCGGGTTTGCCGACGGCCTATCGCGGATCGGCCAGCGCTATGATTTCACCCGCGCCGTGCTGTGGGATATCATCGAGGATGGCTGCGTCTTCGACATCGCCGAGCACACGGCCATGCCCCTCTGCGGCCCAGTCCACTCCCACGCCAAACTGATGTTGAGTCCCTTACCCTTCCGCCAAACATAGCCCTTTCATGCCTTCGATCCAGACCCACATCCCCGGCCGCCCTCCGATTGAACTCGTCGCCTACTACGACAACTTCGCATGGTATTACCCCAACTGCGAACCGCAGACCAAGCGCTGGTTCGTGGAACACGCCAGCCACGACTGGACCTACCTCGATTGCGGAGCGAACATCGGCTACTATTCCATCCTGTTCTCCCAGCTCTCCCCGCAGGGCTGGGTGCATGCGGTGGAACCCACCGCCACGGCGGAAATGCTGAAAGCCAATCTGGCCCACCACAGGATCGAGCGGACCACTATCCACCCTGTTGCGGTCGGCCGTCACGCGGGCCGCAGGAAGGAAAAGATCTTCCGGCTGTGGGGCGGCCCTCCCGAGGAGCTGGAATACGATTTTGAGACCGTCGACAGCCTCGTCACCCGCCTGGCCCTGCCGCGGCTCGATTGCATCAAGATCGATGTCGACTCCTTCGACTTCGAGGTGCTGATGGGCGCCGAGCAGACGCTAGCCAAATACGACCCTTGGCTGGTGGTCGAGCTGAACCATGCCTTGGGCGTCCGCGGTTATTCCAACCTCGCCGCCGCCGAGTGGCTGCTGGATCACGGCTACCGGCATTGCCAGATCCTGGATCATGATAACTTTGTCGTGCGCCGATCCGCCCCCGCCGAAAGCTTTGCGACCGGCAAGGCGCTCACGCTCAACTTCGCCCGCCCCGCATGAGCCTGCCAACCCTCCCCACCCTCAGCCTGTCTGAGCTGGCCCGCCGGTTTCAATGGCCCGCGCCTCCGGTCGCCCGCAATCCCGGCTGGGCCGCCTGGAATACCGAGGTGGATGACGCCCTGATCCTGCGCTACCTCTACCAAAACCACCAGCCGCGCCGCCACCTTGAATTCGGCACCTGGCAGGGTTTTGGCACCTGTCTCTGCCTCGAATCCTGCGCGGCCACCGTCTGGACCCTCAACCTGCCCGACGGCGAGGCCAAGGCCGACGGCTCCTGGGCCTACGGGCACCGCGTCACGGATGAATCGTCCGCGCCCGCCGGAGCCGTGTCGGTGAACTTCGGCCAGGACGAGGCTGGCCCGCGCACCTACCATCGCACCGACGCCGCCTCCTATATCGGCCGCATTTACCGGGAAAAACAACTCGGGCACCGCGTCTGCCAAGTTTACTGCGACAGCCGCGCCTGGGACACGTCCGCCTACACGGCGGACTTCTTCGACAGCGTGCTTGTCGACGGTGGGCACAGCCCCGAAGTCGTGATCAGCGACTCGCGCAAGGCGCTCTCCGTCCTCCGTCCCGGCGGACTCATCCTCTGGCATGATGTTTGCCCTGACCCCGCCATCATCGCCAGCTCGACCGCGGTCCAAGGCGTCATGTCCGCCCTCGAATCCCTGTGGCCGGAATTGGAGCGGCAATGCTCCGCCCTGTTCTGGATCGATCCCAGTTACATCCTGCTTGGCATCAAAAAATGAGCTCTGACCCGCGTGCCCACGGCTTTCTCCGCGTCGCCACCGCCGCGCCCGAATTGCGCGTCGCCGATGTCGGCTTCAACATCGGCTCCATCCGCACGGCCATGCAGGCGGCGGTCAAGGCCGGCGCCTCCATCGCGCTGTTCCCCGAGCTCTGCCTCACCGGCTACAGCTGCGGCGACCTCTTCGCCCAAGGCCTGCTCCAGGACCGCGCGCGCACCGCGCTGCTCGAGCTGGCCGCCGCCACCGCAAAACTCAAGATCCACACCGTCATCGGTCTGCCACTCGTGGTGCATGACCGCCTTTACAATTGCGCCGCCGTGATCGGCGAAGGCCGCGTGCTGGGCATCGTGCCCAAGCAATACCTTCCCACCACCGGCGAGTTTTACGAGGAGCGCTGGTTTACGTCAGGCCTTCGCCTGCCCTCCACTGCATATTCGCTGGGTGCGCAATCCGTCCCGTTTGGCACCGACTTGCTGTTTGCCGACGCCGCCACCGGCTGCACCTTCGGCCTCGAAATCTGCGAAGACCTCTGGGCCGTGAATCCTCCCAGCGGTGACCTGTGCTTGGCCGGGGCCAATCTCATCCTCAATCCCTCCGCCAGCAACGAACTCATCGGCAAGGCCGCCTACCGCCGCGATCTGGTCCGCCAACAGTCCGCTCGCTGCCTCGCCGCCTACGCCTACGCCTCTTCCGGTCCTGGCGAATCCTCCACCGACGTCGTGTTCTCGGGCCATTGCCTCGTCGCTGAAAACGGCACGCTCCTCGCCGAGTCGGACCGTTTCCAGTTCGCCACGCAGATGACTTGTGCCGACCTCGATCTCAGCCGCCTTCAACACGAGCGTCTCTGCAATAGCAGCTTCTCGGCCGGCGCACCCTCGCGTCCAATCCACCCGATCAGCATCCGCCTCGCGCCATCCGTCACTCGCACACGCCTTGGCACCCTGCGCCCCAACCCCGCGCTGCCCTTCGTGCCCTCCGACCCGCGCGCGCGCGCCGCGACCTGCCGCGAGATCTTCGCCATCCAGTCCACCGGCCTGGCCAAGCGGCTCCGGCACACCGGCGCGAAGTCTGTCGTCCTCGGCATCTCCGGCGGCCTTGATTCCACCCTGGCGTTGCTGGTCACCGCGCACGCCTTCGACCTGCTCGGGCTCGACCGCAAGGGCATCCTCGCCCCCACTTTGCCCGGCTTCGGCACGACCAAGCGCACCCGGGGCAACGCCGAGAAGCTCGTCGGGCAGATCGGCGCCACCTTGCGCGTCATCCCGATCCACGATGCCATCAAACAGCACTTCCACGACATCGGCCACGACGAGAAGGTGCATGACGTCACCTATGAGAACGCCCAGGCCCGCGAGCGCACGCAGATCCTGATGGACCTCGCCAACAAGGTCGGCGGCTTCGTGGTCGGCACGGGCGACTTGTCCGAGGCCGCGCTCGGCTGGTGCACCTTCAACGGCGACCATATGTCGATGTATCACGTCAACGCCGGCATCCCCAAGACCCTCGTGCGCTACCTCGTTGAATGGTGCGCGGAGGCCGAGTTCTCCGGCGCGCCCGCCCAAGTGCTTCACGACATCGTCGCGACCCCGATCAGCCCCGAGCTGTTGCCCACCACGGATGACGGCAGGCAGCACCAGCAGACGGAGGACGTCGTCGGTCCTTACGAACTGCACGACTACTTCCTCTATCACCTCGTCCGCCACGGCGCCCGCCCGGCCAAGATCATCTACCTCGCGGAGCTCGCCTTCGCAGGCAAATACCCTCGCGCTGTCATCCTCCGCTGGCTCGAGGTCTTCGTCCGCCGGTTTTTCACCCAGCAGTTCAAGCGCTCCGCCATGCCCGACGGCCCCAAGGTCGGCTCCGTCGCCCTCTCGCCCCGCGGCGACTGGCGCATGCCCAGCGACGCCTCGGCCGCGGAATGGCTCGCGGAAATCGCTACTCTTCAAGGCCCGGCACGCCGGGCAAAGCGGCGTGGACTTCTCCGGCGGCCTTCCGCTCCTTTGCCCCTTTTATGAAGGACAACCTCATCGTCGTTTGCGGCGCCGGTGGCTTCATCGGCGGCCATCTGGTTGCCGATCTGCTCAAGCAGGGCCACACGCGCGTCCGCGCCGTGGATCTCAAACCGCTCAACCGTTGGTATCAACAGTTCCCCGGAGTGGAGAATATCTCCCTCGACCTGCAGGAACTGTCGGCCTGCCGCCAAGCCACGAAGGACGCCGCTTGGGTTTACAATCTCGCCGCCGACATGGGCGGCATGGGCTTTATCGAGAAGAACAAGGCCCTGTGCATGCTCACGGTGCTCATCAACACCCACCTGCTGAAGGCCGCCCGCGAGCACGGCGTGCAACGCTTCTTCTACGCCTCCTCCGCCTGTGTTTACGCGCACGACAAACAGACCGACCCCAACGTCACCGGCCTCAAGGAGGCCGACGCCTACCCCGCCATGCCCGAGGACGGCTACGGCTGGGAGAAGCTCTTCTCCGAGCGCATGTGCCGCCACTTCACGGAGGATTTCGGCCTGGTGACCCGCGTCGCCCGCTACCACAACGTCTACGGCCCGCACGGCACCTTCGACGGCGGCCGCGAGAAGGCCCCCGCGGCCATCTGCCGCAAGGTCATCGCCGCCCAGATGAGCGGCCAGCACGAGATCGAGATCTGGGGCGACG
>JADLBI010000231.1 GCA_020847775.1 Opitutaceae bacterium | reverse complement strand
TCCCGAACCGGCGGGCTCGGTGTAACGCGTTGCGCGTCAGACTTTTGCACCTCCCCCGCCATGCATTTTCTTGTCTTCTGTTGCTGTTTTGCGGTCGTGGCAACGCTTACAGAGCCCCTGCCAGTTGCCCCCAGCGTTCCAGAATGCCTCGTAGTCACCTCGATGCGGCACGATGTGGTCAACCACCTCCGCGAGCCCACCACAGCGCGCGCAGATGGGGTTGCATGCGAGATAGGCGCGTGATGCGCTCCGCCACCTGGCGTTGTTATACAGCCTCCTCACCGTTGGGTCGCGCCGTTGGTCTTCCTCACGTCGTTGCTGGCTCGTGTGCGCATCGCAGCGCGGGCGGCCGGTGACCAGCACTCGGCAGCCAGGGTGTGCGCAGGGTTTGGCGGGTTGGGTTGGCATTAGATCAATCGGCCGCAGCGTCTTCAGCGGCGCAGAGCTGGTATACTGCGGTGTTGACCGCAGTTCGCAGCGCGTCGAGCTTGGCTTGCACGTCAGCGAGTTGCTGCGCGGGTGTTGGTGTTGGCGTGATCGTGACGCCGTCGCGGTTGATGCGCTCCATGACCTCGGCGATCGTGAGATACGTCCAGTCGCCTGGGAAATTCTGGTGGATCTGCGCGAGCGCGACGGGTGTCATCGGAGAACGAATGTCTGCGATGTCCTTGCGGATCGCGATGTACTTCGGTTCTTCGCCGAATACGGCGGGTGGGAGTGGTTTGTCAAAACTCATGTTGATGATTTGGTTTTTGGGTTACGCCGTGCATGTGAGCGTGACGCGGCAGTTGATGCGGGGCCTTCCACGACCAGCTTGGCAAAGAGGCGCTTGGCGAGGATTGCCTCGATCGTCTCATGCTTCATGCCAGCCGTTATGAAGCCCGAGAAGAGGACTACGCTTCCGCGACTGACTGAGAGCAACGCCGCGAGGCAGTCGCGCTTGCGTTTGTAGCCTTCGCCGGAGTCGGCGAGTATGCGTCCATTGCTGGCCGTGAGTCGCCATCGCCATTCTTTCCGTTTATCGCGGTAGACCGTGAATGTATTGTGTTTGGTTTTCATTGTCGTCGTGATCGCGCTCATACCCTCAGCCCCATCTTCGGATCAATGAGTTCAAGGAGCTTCGATTTTTTGGTTTTCATCGCAAATAGTCGCCGGTCTTTCCCGGCTGTCAGCCTCACGGCGCTTCGTTCACTTTCCCGGCGGACGTTTATCCAGGCCCTTTTCGGCCAAGAATGTCGCGATGTCGTCGATATGGACGCAGTCACACATACAAGCGTGCTCGTGCGCCGACTGCACAACCGCGATGTTTCCGTTGCAATAATCGTTGCCCGGTGTCGCGCTATGCAAGACTCCGAATGCTTCGATTTTCCCACCGTTAAGGCGGACGACTTTGTCTCCGTTTTTTGCTTCTCTTCCGTTTCTGTAGTGCATGGTTTTATACGGCCGTTTTGGCCGAAGTGTTGGGCGGTTGGAATGTCACCGTGCGAACGCCATCGAGCGCCGGTGAAACGTGATGGGGAGCTGGATGCCAGCCGGACCGTTGCGACATTTCGCTTGAAGGAGCATGACGTCGACGGACGCAGCATCCTGCGGCGCGGGCGCGGCCGATTTCGGCGTGTAAATGAACCACACGCGGTCCGCGTCCTGCTCGATGGCCCCTGATTCGCGCAGGTCAGCGAGGCGAGGCGGGCGATCATCCTTCTCGACCTCGCGGTTGAGCTGGGCCAGGAGGAACACCGGCACACCCAGCGAACGAGCAAGCAGCTTGAAGGCTCGCGACATGGCGGCAACCTGCACCTCGCGGCTCTCGCGCTTGGCCTCGGCGGGCGGCCTGACGAGCTGCAAGTAGTCGATCACGACCGCTGCCAGCCCACGCGGCGACGCTGCCAGCAGCCGACACGTCGCCTCGATCTGTTCGACCGTCTTTGCCTGCTCCACCTCGTACAGCTTGAGCGCGTCCATATGGCCGAGCTTGTCGAGCTCGTCGGCCAATACGTTATCGCGCGCCGGCCGTCCGTGGCAGCGCAGCTTCGCGAGGCGGGTGAGCACTTCCTCGGCTGACATTTCCAGACAGAAGAACGCCACCGGCTTGCCGTCCTTGGCGATGTGGTGGGCGATCTGGCCGGCTAGGGCCGACTTCCCGCAGCCGGGGCGAGCGGCGATGACGATCAGTTGCCCGGCTCTCGGCGGTGTGGCGTGCTGGTCCCACGACGAGATGCCCGACGCGATGGTCTGGCGCGGGTCCGGCTTGAGCAGCTGCTCCTTGGCCACGGCGGCGATCTCGGCGACGGAGCGGGTGCGCGTGTCGGCAGTCGATTCCTGGGCGGCCCGTAGATGCGGCTCCACGGCTTCCCAGACGGCCTCCCATTCGCGATGGCTACCTGAGCATGCCTCGCGTGCTGCGGACCCCGTGGCGGCGATCAGGCGGCGCCGGCGGGCCAAGTCTATGACATCGCGAGTCAGCGTCCGGCGGTGCGTGGACGTTGGCTCCAAGGGCACAATCTCGGCCAGGAGGCGGGTGGCGGCGGCCTGATCGCCGTCGAGCCCGGCCAGCTGGCGGTGCACGGCCTCGATGGCCACGCCGCTGCCCTGAGCCACGCAGAGCGACAGGGCGCGCCAGGCCAGGCGAGCGCCGGCGTCGGCGAAGTGCTGCTCGGTCAGGCCGTCACCGGCGGCGTCGAGGACGTCTCTCTCGTCACCGGCGAGGCAGGAGGACACGAGGCGGCGTTCGGCGTGCGGGTTGTGGCCCGGGGCGGCGGGTTGCGGGTCGGGGGTCATTCGGCGGCGGCGTCGATGGTCGTGATGGTCGTGGGTTGCGGGTCGTTGCGGGCGGGGTGCTGGATGCCCGGCGCTAGCGGCAGGTCCGGCTCGCGGAGGGCGCGGGCGATGGCGTTGTCGATCGCGGCGATGGGGCTGCCGCCCTGCGTCGCGATGCGCAGCAGTTTTTCGAGGTGGAGCTGCAGCTGGTGCGACGTGGGCAGCTTGCCGCGGTTGCGCTCGGTCAGGTCGGTGAGCCAACGCTCCCAGGCGTCGCGGAATCCGGGCGTTTCGGCGAGGGCTGGCGGCATTGTCCTGCTTTTCTCCCGCCCGATGGCCCCGCCCGCGCGCTTGTCGGCGTCGGCGTCGGAGTCGGAGTCGGAGTCGGAGTCGGAGTCGGGCACATTTGATAACTTCTGCCAACGCTTCCCAACATATGTTAGCACCCGTTCACATATGTTTGCGGGCGGTCGCGGATACTCGCTTTTGAGTGCGCGCCCTCGCTCCCACCGGTTCACCACCAGGTACTGCTTCCCGAGTACCGAGTACACGTACAGCTGCCCGGCTTTCTCGCATTCAAGGAGTAGGCGTGGCATGTCGGCGTCTCGAACGACCTCAAGTTGCAGGGGGAAGATTGCGGCTCTCAAAAGTTGTGGATTGGCGGTGAACCGCCCAAAATCATCGACGCGGTTCCATAGGCGTCTGATGAACACCTCTGCTTGCCAAGGCAGGGAGTTTATCGACTCACTCTCGATCGCAGATGCGCGTATGTAGCGGTTAGGCATTAGACTATTTCCTCACCCATCGCCCATCACGCGCCCGTGGATGGCGTCTTGCCTCTCGCTCGCACTGGTAGAGGCGGCCTTGCTCCCAGCCCTCGCAGAAAATGCGGTGGCAGGTGCGGGGGAAAAGGAGGCGGAGGAGGTGGCGCATGGCTTAGAACGAAATATCTTCATCGTCATAGGCTCTCGGTGGCGGCGGATTCATGTAGGTCTTGGTCTGCTTGGCGGGAGAGGGATTCTCCGGCCGCTTGCCCAACACGGCGGTCTTGCCGTTGCCCAGGATGGGACCGCGCTCACCGCGCAAGCGACGATCCTTGCCGATGTCCTGCGTGACCATGTAGTCGTTGCCGAACTGGTCCGGTCCATTGCGGTTCTCGATGACGCAGAGGTCTAGGTATCGAGCGCCGTTCCTGCCGACGAAGACGGCCGACTCGTCGACCTTGGTGAGGTTAATTTTGAGCCTAATCATGCCACATCGTGCCTCCTCACGTAATCGTCCGGCAGGGAGATTTCGCGCACCTCGGTCGGTCGATTGGGCCACGTGCCCGACCGATAGCACTCGATCAGGTTGGCAAGATCAGCACCGTTCTCCTCGTCGCCGACGCGCAGGTCATCCTCGCTGACGCGGTACACGTCGACGCCGAAGGGCTCATCGTCCTCGACGGCAGCGAAAAGAAACTCCTTCATGGTCACGCCGCAGAGCCGAAGAATCTCGCGGTAGAACGCTGCCTGGCGGTGGTAGCCGAACTTCCAGTATGACCGCTGGAAATTGGCGTAGTCGCCCTCGTCAAGGCTCGCGCAGGTCTTCAGGTCGATCACTGTGCCGTCGCCGACAAACAAGTCCGTGCGGCACTGGAGCGGCACCGGAATGCGCGGATGCGAGGCGCGCCAGGTGACCTCGGATTGAGCGTGAGAAAAGAGCGGACCTAGCACCGGGTGCCCCTGGAGTGCATTGAGCATTTGCCCGACACACTCGGCCTCGTCGCTCAGAAGAGCGGCGGTCTTGCCTGATGCGTAGACATCATCACGCCATTGCTGCGCCGCCTTTGCGCGGAAGTCCTGGAACGCGGTATTGACCGACACGGTCCGCGTGAAGGCATCGACACCCTCGGCTGCGGCATGCAGCGCGGAGCCGATCCGGAATTTGTGAGCCTCCCAGGGCTCGCGCTTGATGCCGTCGACGAACCGGCGCTTGTAGAGCGCGGGCCGCCTGCGGAATGCCTCCAGCCTGGAGTGGCTGATGGCTTGTGCATCGTGATACGCGGACGCCGGCAGGTCGGTGAGCTTTCCGAGGGTCATGACTTCGCCTCCTCGGTTGCGGGTGCTTCTTCCGCCGGCACGTCAAGCTCCAGCATCGCCGACATGCCGACCTTTGGCGTTGCCGGAATGTCGATAGCGTCGTCATCCGCAGACACGGCGGCATGCAACTCGGGCGAGAGCGGCAGCCACTTCGAGAGACGGCGAAAAACCGTCTTCTTTGCCATCTCGTTCCAGTCCGTGACCCACGGACCCGAAGATCCGGCACGGCTGCGCTTGCGGATCGCCTCAACCTCGGCGACGGACATCACCTCAGTCTTACGCTCGCCGTCCTTCATCGTGGCCGTCGAGTAGACGGCGAAAATCTCGCCGGCCTCGGCGGGCCTGTCGGCGTCGGTCCGCAGGTAATGCGGGACGTGCTCATCGAGAACGCCCATCGAGTACCGGAAGACGTCCCCCCGGCGCACGACGTCGGCGTGAAGCGTCGAGACGATGCCGGAGCGGTAGGTGAGGGCAGAGAGACCCTTCCAGTCGACGATGAGTTGACAATCATACACGTCGCGACCAGCGGCGGCGCTGGCCTTCCCGTTCTTGTACGGGATCAGGTGGGCATGGCGACCGTCGGGCTCAAGGCCGAGCTGCGAGAGCTTGAGAAGCGACGCGAAGAACGTCGCTTGCGTGCAGTCCTTCAGCTTCGGGACCGTCGTCATCGCGGTGAGGGCGACGCCGATGAAGCGCTCGGGCTTCATGTGGGTCGGCAGTGCGCGAGCGACGGCGGCCTTGAAGGCATCGCCTTCGAGGTGGGCACGCAGGGTTGCGGGCGCTTTCGCGGGGGCGGTGGCGATTTCCGTGCTCATTGCGCACCTCCAAGTCTCTTGGCGTCGGCCCGCAGGTTCTGGACGATGATGGCGATGTCGCGCTGGGCGCGGCGAAGGCAATCGGCACCGGCCTCTGACGTGAGCGTTGGGAACTGCATCGACTCCATCTGTTCGGCCAGCACCTCAAGCTTTTCGGCGTCGGGCGCCTGTTCGGCCAGGCGCTTAGCCGCCTCTTCGGCTTCCTTGCGCTGCCGCTCCGCAGCCTCCCTTTGGCGAGCCTCTTGTTCCAGCTTTTCACGGGCCACACGCTCGGCCTTCAGCTTGGCATCGGCTTTGCGCTTTTCTTCGGCGGCCTTCGCAGCGGCTGCCTCGCGCTCTTTGCGTGCTGCGTCCTCGATTGCATCGCGTTCCGCTTTCGCTTTCGCCTCGGCCTCGGCGCGCTCCTTGGCAACGCGCTCACGCTCGATCCGCATTGCCTCCTCCTGGGCCTTCCGCTCAGCGGCAAGCCGCTCGTTTTCGATTCGCAGGCGTTCGCGTTCCTCCGCCTCCTTGCGTGCTTTCTCGGCGCGCTCTTCGGCCTCTTTTTTCTCGCGGGCAATGCGCGCTTCCTCGGCGGCTTTGGCGTCGGCGAGTCTCTTCTCGTGAGCCTCCCGCGACTGGTGGAGCAAGCTCAGGAATTGCGCGTCGGACATCTCGCCAGTCTGGATCCACGTCACGTCGACGCCGTACTGACGCAGCGCCGCATCGCGCTCAGCTTTGCGCGCCGCTTTCTCGGCGGCAATGCGGCGCTCTTCGGCCTTCTCGATCTCCTCCATCTGCGCCTCCATCGAGTCGTAGGCGTCGGAGATGACCTTCTTGCTGCCATCGACGGCGCGAGTCCATGCCAGCGTTTTCGACTTAAATTCGGCGTGCTTCTTGTCGAGGTCGATTCGCTCGCGGCGCATGGCGAGACGAGTCTCGCGGGCAACCTTCGGGTCGTC
This sequence comes from Opitutaceae bacterium, assembly GCA_020847775.1. Taxonomy (GTDB): domain Bacteria; phylum Verrucomicrobiota; class Verrucomicrobiia; order Opitutales; family Opitutaceae; genus Cephaloticoccus. Next base: position 4,151 of record JADLBI010000231.1, on the reverse strand, counting down.
GACGGACGCGATTTTGCTGGCCCAGTCGGAGACGCGGGCGGCGAATGGGGCGAAGGCTTCACGGATTTCGATTTGGCGGTCTTGCTCCAGTCCGCTGCTGGTGATGATCAGTTCAAATTTGGGTGTTTCTGTTAGCGTATTCATTTTCTGGATATTTTGACCCTCGCCCCAGTTCCAAAAATCCCTGTTGAGCGGTTGCCTTTGCGTCGTGACGCGAACCGCAGGGCGCGGGAAGTGTTAGAGTGTAATCGTCGTCTGTCCGCTCTCTGCTTCGAGTCGTGCCCTGCGTCGTTGTTGGCGAGCAGTGGCATCGTGTGCGTTGTGGCACTTCTGGCAGAGCGCGGCTAAATTTAGAAAGTTTGCTGCTTCTGGCCGGTCGTCGAACACGTGCGCAGTCGTGAGAATGACCTTGCTGCCGGTGACTGGGTGCGGTTCGCCGTTTTTCGCTCCACACCACTCGCAAAGGTTCTTCGCTCGAATGGTGCGGATGAAACGGCTGCGAAGCTTCCAGTCTTGCGGGTAGCGCGCTCGATTTTCCGGCCTGATGGGCATGTTAGAGTTTATGCCGCCGCCTGCTTGGGGGAGACCTCGCCGGACATGAACGCAAAATACGTTTGGCGGCCCGCCCGAATGAGTTGCTGCGCCTGCTTGACCTCAGCAGAGTCCTCTCCCCATCGCTCGGCGATCTCGGAGAACCAGCCGAATTGGTGGTCGTGCTTACGGAGTCGAAGCTTCGGGCGCCCGTGCTCGTCTCTCGGAGACTCCCCTCCGCGCAGGGTAATGTGATACAGCTCGTGGTCGAGGAGCGCCATCTGCTCGCGTGCGGTGAGCGCGAGCCAATTCTCCTCGTCGATGGTGATCTCCGCATCACCTCGGCCCATCGCACGTTGCTTAGAGTCGAGAATGCGCACGACGGCCTGCGCTGGATAGCCTCCGCATGACAATGCGTTGGCGGTTTCGCTGTCCGTCGCGACAAACACGACGTCGACCCGTAGCTGGAACTCGGCCAGTTTCGGGTGGTTTCTCTGCATCAGCCCGACGCACATGTCACGAACGTCGTCGGGGGCTTTTGTGTAGGTTTTGGCCATGGTGGTTAAGACTGCGGAATTGCGGCGGGAGTGAGGTTGACTTGGCTGGTGGGTTTCATTTCATTTTTCATGGTTTCATTTTTCGCCCGCCCTAACCGGCGGGCTTTTTGTTGGATTGGATTATCGAAATGTAGCTACTCGTCTGCGGCGGTGGCCCCGTGCAGGATGAGCATCCAGCCGTCAGAGGATCTTCCCTCAAACGAGCCGTCACATCGGCATGTAGGGGCGATGCCGAGGGAGAGAAAAATGTTGATCGCGGACGTCTGCGATTGAATTGACTCTTTGGGGAGGCCGGCGCCGGGGTAGCCCTGAAGCAGCTTCAGAGAGACGTGCGCGATTCCCGATGAAAAGTCCCATGAGTGGAGGCCAGGCGCGATGCTGGCCCACCGGGTTAGCGTGGCTACGCCGTCATTGAATTTCGCCCTGCACTCCGCGATGGATGCTTCAAGGGGTGTGGGTGGCCTGTCGTTCGTGGCCTGCGTGGGAGTGGTGGTTTCGTTGTCGGTGGTCATTTTTGGATGAGGTTAAAGTGGTTGCCGGGAAGTCCTATTGTGCCTTCAAGGCGGCTCCTTTTGCCCGTGGGCAAAACCGCACCCGGCAAAGTGGGTTAGCTCTCTAATTTCAGCCATGCCGGCACTTCGCCGACCTGCTCGCGTTTGGATTCGTCGGTTTGCCTTATTGGCATCAGGCAGCCGAAGAAATTTGGGGTTTCGGGGAGTGTGACGCGAATAACGGCTGGCACCCCGGAGTGCGCCTCATGCGAGCCAACCATCGTGAGCGCGGTGCCGCAGTTCGGGCATCCCAGTGCGTCGGCGACCTTGCTGAAGTCGGCCAGGAGGCGCGGGTTGATGGTCACGTGTTCGCGGGCCAAGGGAGCGGCTGACGCGGTGAGCAGGACCGATCGCACGTCCGGGAAGGCTGTCCGTGCAAGGGACTCCTGGTAGGTGATGCGGCCAAGCGTGAGCGACATGATGCCGGCGTCGACGTCGCACCCCACGAATACCCTGGCGTTCGGGTTTGGTAGTGCTGGCCTGTCCCAGTATTCCATGTCGTGGCGGTCGGCCAGCTCGTGCAGGATACGGAGGTCGGCACTGCGGTCCAGTAGGCGGATCAACTCGGTTGTGATCAAAAACGGCGAAAACTCGGCAACGGGCTCGGGTAATGTCTCGCGGAGGAGGCCAATTCGCCGGCCATCGGTCGCCACAAGCATGAGTTCCATTGGCCCGCGCCAACTCACATTGACGCCGCAGATTTGCGGGCGCGTCGTGTCAGTTGAGGCCAGGAAGGTGAGCGCGTCCAGGCTGCGGTACGGGAGTGAGAGCGTGATGGCGTTCATGAGTTGACTGGCAAAAGTTGATCCAAAAGTGCGATGCCGGGGGCATTGCATGCACGCAATGCGGCCTCCACGCTATCGGCTGCGGCCCGCAGGAATTTGTCTCGATCGCCGGCGTTTGCGTTGGCGTAAGCGTAAGCGTAGGCGTTGGCGTAGGCGTAAGCGTTGGCGCCGGTGTAGGTATAGGCGTTGGCATAGGCATAGGCGTTGGCATAGGCATAGGCATAGGCGTAAGCGTTGGCGCCGGTGTAGGCGTTGGCGTTGGCGTTGGCGTAAGCGTAGGCGTAAGCGTTGGCGTAGGCGTTGGCGTTGGCGTAGGCGTTGGCGTAGGCGTTGGCGTTGGCGTGCAATGCTCTCATCGCCGCCTGTGCTTCTACGATGGGGATGCCCGCCTCGCACTGGGCCGCCACAGTCTCGATCTTCGCCGCCTGATTCTCGTCCTTGCCTTTCCGCGCAATCGTGGCAGCGGCCCGGAGCAAGAGCGGCGTGCAGCGCTGGATGGCTGCGATCTGAAATTCCCGCTGGAATTGCTCGCCGTCGAGCGTGTCGTCGGTGCCTAATTGAGCGATTGCCGCTCGCCTGAGCCCTTTGGCCTGCGCCTTGTCGTCCGTCCAGCCAGAGTCGTTGAGGTGGATCATGAGGGCTCGCACGAACGGATGCACGCAGGCCGGCTGATCGCCGTGGGGGTGGCCGAGCGCGTAGCACACGGCTGCTTCGACACACATGCTTCCCGGCTTGGCTTCACCCAGGCCAGGAACGAGGCCAGCGTCAACGACCTCAAGCACGCGTCTGGCGGTTTCTAGGTTGACTTGGCCGTCTGGTTTCATTTCATCATTCATGGTTTCGTTTGTTTCGCCCGCCCTAACCGGCGGGCTTTTTGTTGGGGGTGGTTGCCGTGAATGCCTACCCGCTCACGGCGGCGGGCTTACGCAGGAGCCGCACGCGCTTCGTCGTGAGCTTGGTCGTGCGGCGGTCTGTGCGGCCGACTCTCATGCGAATGCCAGGACCTCCTGCCCCATGCGTTTGGCGATGATTGCCTTGTGGTAGTTTCGTTTTGCTTTTCATTGGGCGAAATTCAACACCTCCTGCTGGCAACGACGTGCCGCGATCTCGCAGTACGATTCCTCGCGCTCGATCAGCGTGCATTTGATCCCGCGATCCTTGCAGGCGCGGCCCGTGGTCCCGCTGCCGGCGAACGGGTCCAGCACCGTCTTGGCTTCCGGCGCTTTCGACAGGCACCACGCGATGAGCGCGAGCGGCTTCTGCGTCGGATGCCAGCGCTCCTTTTCGACGGCCATGAGTCCGGATCCGCAATAGCGGAACATTTTGACGGAGACACCGCTAAGAGTGGTCCATGCCAATTCGGCGTCGGAGTAGGTGGGCATGTTCTGCTCCTTGTCCCACACGAGCCACTTCGACTGCACCGGCAGGAGGTCGGAAAAATAGTTGCCGCCCCAGATTATGTGCGCGTCCGCTGCGGCAACAACGAGGGCCAGTAGCTCCGCGTCGGGACGAGTGCTGTCCCAGCCTCCAGCGTATCGGCGAGGCGTGCGCGCAATTCGCCTGCCGAATCCGCCGACACCGCCCCCCCCCATGCCCTTGTCTAGCCCGATCCCGTATGGCGGGTCCGTGAGCAGCAAATCAAAGCGCCCGAGCTGCGGCACGATCTCGCGGCAGTCGCCGTGGTACAGCGTCACAAGCGAATCTTGGTAAAATGGATCGGGCAGGCT
>JADLBI010000230.1 GCA_020847775.1 Opitutaceae bacterium | reverse complement strand
CGAATAGCGACGGTAGCGGTAACGCGACTTTGACCATCGAGCCTGTGCTTCGAGCTTCGCCCGCTGACAATGCCGTTATCACAGTAGCGTCGGCTACTTGCGAGATGGTTCTAAGCTCGCCGGATGTTAAATGGGATGGCGATCACGTTTCGCGCTTCGGTATTCTGTTTGAAGGCGTCGAGGCGTTGACATGAGCCGGACGATCCATGCCGATGTAATTACCGCATCGCAGGCAGCGCACGTCGTCGCGGCGGCGGCGGTCGATCTAGACTTTTCATCCGGGCATGTAAGGCTCAACAGTTCGCCCTATGAACTGACAATCGACAGTAACATTTATACCGGCGCAGGGAACCTCGGGGCTATCTCGATTGTCGAAGAAGGCAGCGAATTGAAATCCTACGGCATGACGTTAAAGCTCAGTGGCGTTTCGGCATCGCTGGTGTCCATCGCACTAGACGAACACTATCAAGGCCGAGATGCCACCGTGTACGTTGTGCTGTTGAATACGACGACGCACGCCATCGTCGGGACACCGCTTCTCGTTTGGAAAGGGCGGATGGATACGATGGATATCACGGCCGGGCAGACGGCCGAGTTCACCCTGTCTTGCGAATCGCGCCTGGTGGATTGGGAGCGTCCGCGCATCCGGCGCTACACGCACGAGGATCAGCAGCTCTATTTCCCCGGCGATACATTCTTCGAGTTCGTGCCGCAGATGCAGGACTTTCAACTTGTATGGGGGCGGGCGTGATTCATATTCGTCTCACCCGCAAGGAAGGATGGGAGCAGCGGCTTTATGCGTTGATCGAAGCGCGACGCGATATGCCGTTCGCTTGGGGCGAGAACGATTGCTTGATGTTCGCGGCGGATTGCATCCTGACGATGACGGGCGTTGACCCGACGGCGGAATGGCGCGGATATTCCGATGAGGCGGAAGCAAAGCGGCGGCTCGCGGAATATTGCGGCAGCGCCAATCTTGTGTCGGCCGCTTACAAATATCTCGGCCACCCGACGACGCATGTTCGCAATGCGCGGCGCGGCGATCTTGTTGCTTATGCGCGGCGAGACTGGCCTATGTTCGGTGTCGTGACGCTCGACGGCATGCACTTTGCCACCCCATCCGCTTCGGGGCTGGCGTTCTATGCGCTCGAAAATGCGTCGCTCGCTTGGAGGATCGGCTGATGCCCGCTGCCGTCATCCCGGCAGTTCTCGCGGCAGGGGCGGCATATTCAGCCGGGGCGCTCACTATCTTCGGCGTCAGCATTGCGACAACGGCTTGGGGCGCGGCGATCTATGCTGGGCTCGGATCGCTGGCTTTGTCATTCGCGACGGGTGCGTTGAGCGGCAAACCCAAGACGCCACAGTTGCCCAACTTCAATGTCGAAGCGCGTGATCGAATTCAGTCGTTTCGCTCGCCGGTCGCCCCGCATCGCATCGTCTATGGCCGGGCGCGCATCGGTGGCCCGTTGGCGTTCTCCGCATCGACCGGGACGACGCACGAATATCTCCACATCGTTACGCCCATCGCCGCTCATGAAGTGGCCGGATTCGATGACTTCATTCTTGGCGATACGCCAGTGGGGCCGCTCGATGGCAGTGGCAATGCGACGATGGGGGTGTTCAATGGCTTTGCCCGGATCAAGACCCATGTCGGCACGGACACGCAGGCGGCTGACACTGATCTTATCTCGGAAGTCACGGAGTGGAACGAGGACAGGCAAGGGCTCGGCATCGCTTATGCCTACATCCGCGCCAAGTTTTCCGATGATGTTTATCCGCAAGGCTTCCCGAATTTTTCGGCGGTTGTTCGTGGGCGCAAAATTTATGATCCTCGCGATCTATCTACTGGATGGAGCGATAATTGGGCTCTGGTGGTTCGCGATTTCTTGACCGCGAGCTTCGGCCTTGGCGCCACCGATGATGAAATCGATGATACGACATTCTCGGCGGCGGCGAACGTCTGCGACGAATATGTAAGCGTTACGGCGGAAAGCGCGACCTGTACAGCGGACACCGGCACAGATGAAATCACCGTACTTCGCTCGCAATTCAAACACGCCCTCAAAACCGGCGACCGGGTGACATGGAACAGCAACACCCGCTATGCGATTGCATTGCGAGATACGGCGGATGGAGACCATATCATCAAGGTTGCGACGAGCCTGGCAAATGCGCGGGCAGGCACGGCGACGACAGTAGGCTCGGCATCGGCAACATTGGCGACCGATGCTCAGCTTCGATACACTGCGAACGGGTCATTTACGCTCGACAAAACGCCAATCGATACGATGCAAGATTTGCTGACGGCGGGCGCTGGCGTTCTGGTTTATGAGCAGGGGAAATATAAGCTGTTTGCTGGCGCGTCGGCCACCGCGACGGTGACGTTGACGCGCGATCATTTGCGTAAGGACATCAGCATCCGGCCGCGCAAGCAGCGCCGCGACTTGTATAACGGTGTAAGGGGCACATACGTTGAGCCGGGCGCTTATTGGCAGGTCGCCGATTTCCCGCCGCTAACTAACTCGACGTATGAAACGCAGGATGGCGCCGTGCGTATCATGCGCGACATCGAGCTACCCTATACGGTTGACTCTCGGGCGGCGCAACGGATCGCGAAAATCCACCTTGAGCAATCGCGCCAGGGGATCACGATAGAATTCCCGGCAAACTTTGCCGCGCTGCAAGTCTCGGTGTGGGATGTCGTCAACGTCACGCTTTCCGAGTTCGGATGGACGGCAAAAGAGTTTCGTGTGCTCGGATGGGTGTTAGCCGAAGGTGGCGGGATCGATCTTGTGCTTCAAGAGCACGCGGCTGCGACTTACGATTGGGCTGCGGGCGATGCGACAGACTATGACCCGGCACCCGATACCGAATTGCCATCTGCTTTCGATGCGGAACCGCCGACCGGGCTGACACTTTCAAGCGGGACGGACGAACTGCTCACGCTCGGCGAAGGTTCGGTGTTGTCGCGTATCAAAGCGACATGGACGGCACCGACACGCGGGTTTGTGGCGCAATATGAAATTCAATCCAAACCAACAGCCGAAAGCGAATGGAATTCCCAGATCGTCAGCGGATCAAACCTCGTGGCATGGGTGGCGCCAGTCGAAGATGCGGCGTCATACGACGTGCGGGTGCGTTCTATCACGATGACGGGCGTTCGGTCGTCATGGGAATTGGTGGCCGGGCATATCGTCGTCGGCAAGACGGAAACACCACCGGCCCCGAACACACTGACGGTGCAGCGTTTGGCGGACGGGACGCGTCGCTTTGCATGGTCCCTCGCGGATGTTCCGAGCGATGTTCGATCCGGTGGCGGCTACCGCATCCGCTGGTATCTCGGCACGACCAGCGATTGGTCGGCGATGACCGCGTTGCATGATGGGTTGCTGGTTTCCTCGCCATACGAAACGAACGAGCTTGCGGCCGGAACATACACATTCGCCATTAAGACGGTGGACTCGACCGGGAACGAAAGCGCGGATGCTCGTTTCGCAACGTCGGTGACGCTTGGCGACCCGCGCTTGAAGTCAGTGATCTACCAGCAGATCGAAGAAAATCTGCCCTGGACTGGCACGTTGACTAATTGCTTTATCGACGGCGACAACGTGCTTCGCGCTACATCGTCGCAAGCATGGAGCGATTTGGCGGGCGCATGGAGCAGCCTAGCGGGGACTTGGGAAGGGCTGCTCACCAATAATTCGCCGATGACGTATGAGACGGACGAAATCGACCTAGGCGCCGATTTTTCATTCACTCCGCTCATCAGCACCGTCGCGGATGGGACCGTTACGATCACCGTCAAGACTGGCAGTACGGCGGATGGGAGCGTGGTTGGCTCTTACGCCGCGCCCGCGTTCGTGACTGGTAAGCGTTACCTCAAGGTCAAAGTAGAAGTCGCCGGGACAACGCCGGAATTGTTCTCGTTGATCACGCTCGCCGATGGCGAGAGCGTCACGGAAGAATACGAGGACGTGAACACCGCAACCGAGACGGCAACGTGGTTCGCGTCAACAGCGGCGGGGCATTTCAAGAGCGGCAGCCGTGATGGCGACATTGCCACCATCGCGCTCGCACGCAT
>JADLBI010000229.1 GCA_020847775.1 Opitutaceae bacterium | reverse complement strand
TGGGTGATGGCCTCGATCTGGCAGTCGCGCAGGCCGGCGGGATCGAGGGCGGGCAGATCCTGGAGGCGGTCGCGGAGGGCGCGGCCGGTGGCGAGGAATTCGCGGAGGGTTTCCGGGCGATGGAACGTGAAGACCTCGCGCGAGCGGGGCTTGGGGTCGCGCTGGTCGGTGAAGCGGGTGAGGACGCCGGTGGCCTCGTAGAGGAAGGGCAACGGGCGGCCGGTGGACTGGACCCACTTCAGTTTGGCCGCGGAGTAGTCCGCGGTCTGTTCCTCGACCGTGGTGATGGTGTGGCCGAGAGTCTCCTTCTTGGCCTCGATGACACCGACGGGCTGGCCGTCCACGAAGAGGACGTAGTCGGCCGGGCCGGTGTCGGTGGTGTATTCGCGGACGGCCTGGCCCTGGCCGGCGTGATGGTTCCACTGATCCTTGGATTGCACGGCCCAGCCTGACGCCCGCAGTTGCGCATCGATGGCGTCGCGGGCGATTTGTTCGGGGTTTTGGTTGGGGGACGGCATTAAGGAATCGAGGACCGACGAAGAAAATTTTTATGATCCGCAGGTCATTGGGCGAGGGAAAATCCGAGATGAAGGCGAGGTTGTGTTGTGACGGGGAACCGCAAGCGTTGCGGGCTTCCATGACCTTTCCGCCTTATCTGCTCATCCCGCTGGCTTGCGGCGTCACCTATGTGTTGGGCATGTTGTGCCTGAAGCGGGCCAACGAGCTGGGCGTGGGCGTGTGGCGCACGACCGTGCTGGCCAACTGGGCGAGCGCGCTGGTGTTTTTACCGTGGTGGCTGCACGCGGGCTGGGCGCCGGTGGCGTGGTCGCTCTACTGGCAGCCGGCAGTGTGCGGGCTACTGTTTCTCGCCGGGCAGATTTTGATTTTTTTGGCGATCACGCGGGGCGATGTGTCGGTGACCACGCCGGTGATGGGCGTGAAGGTGATTTTGGTGGCGCTGTTCAGCAGTTTGCTGCTCACGCAGGAGGTGCCGCTGCGGTGGTGGATCGGCGCGGCGTTGAGCACATCGGCCATCGGTCTGCTCAACGTGGGCGGACAAGCGACGCATCGGCGCGTGCGCGAAACGGTGTTGCTGACCATGGCGAGCGCGGTGGTTTACGGATTGGACGATGTGTTGATCCAGCGCTGGGCGCCGGCGTGGGGCGGGGTGAACTTCGTGCCGCCGATGTTCTTGTGGATGGGGTTATTCTCATTCGCGCTGCTGCGGTTTGCGCGCGGCGGCTTGGGCGGCATCCCGCGGCCGGCGTGGCGCTGGGTGTTGCCCGGGGCGGGCCTCAACGCCGTGACCAACTGCGGCATCGTGGTCGCGATCGGGATCTGGGGCAACGCCACGGTGGTCAACATTGTTTACAGCTGGCGCGGGCTGGTGAGCGTGGTGGTGATCTGGCTGGCCGGGCATTGGTTCGCCAACACGGAGCGGCACGCGGGCCGGGCGGTGCTGTTGGCGCGTTTGGCCGGCGCGGCGGCCATGCTCGCCGCGATTGTGCTGGTGTTGCGATGAACCGAGCCGGGGGCGGGGGCGCCATTGGCTCAAGTTTGCGTGGTGAAGCGGGCGATTTGCGCGAGGGCGTCGGCGATGGCGCGGTCGCCGCGGCAGCGCGGCATTTTGTATTGGCCGTCTAGTTTGCCTTGGGCGCGCAACCATTGCTCGAAGATGCCGGGCATGACCAGACGCACGAGCGGGGCGTCGAGTTCGCCGATTTTGCGCCGGGCCGCGTAGTCGTCGTTGAGACGTTGCAGTTCGGCGTCGAGCGCGGTTTCGAGCGCGGGCCCGGTCGGCGTCGCGACCGTGCCGGGGCGCAGCTCGATCCACCATTCGTGGCGGCCGCGTTGCGGGCCGGTTAGCGTGCTGGTGGACATTGGCGCGACGTGAAAATCGACGATGCGCCAGCGCTGATCGTGACACACCTTGAGCAGGGCGTCGGTGACGTTTTTTTCGGAAACGTCCTCGCCGCGGGCGTTCAGGCGCAGATTGGTGCGGCCGACACAGAGCAGGCGCGGGGGCTGTGTGCCGACGAAGCGCACGACATCGCCGACGAGGTGGCGGCACAAGCCTGCTGGCGTGGTCACCAGCATCACGTAATTCACGCCGGGTTTTACGCCGGCGAGAGGCACGGCTTTGGCGCCGAGTTGGTCGAGCCGGGTTTCGTCGAAATCGGCCAGGGGGATAAATTCATAATACACGCCGGCGTCGGCGATGAGTCGCAGGCCGAGCGCGCTGTCGGCGTCTTGCGCGGCGAAGACGCCCTCGGCGGCGGAATAAACCTCGTGGAAATTCACGGTGGGGCCGGCGGCCGCGCGCAGGTCATCCAGAAACGGGCCGACGGGCGCGCCGCCGTGCAGGATGCATTCGAGGTTGGGCCACACGGCCTGCAGATTAAGGGGAGTGGCGGGGCCGCGCTTGGCGTGCTGGCGCAGGACGATGGCGAAGTTGAGCAGCCAGTCGGGGCAACCCGCCAGCAGCGAGATGTCGCGGTGCTGCGTGTGTTTGGCGATGGCACGCAGCCGCGCCGGCCAGTCGGTCAAGTTGGCGAGATCGGCTTGGGGTTCGTAAAGGTGTTTTTGGGCCCAGGGCGACAGGTGGTTGGCGAGGATGCCGGCGAGGTGGCCGGTCCAGGCCTGAAAGGGTTCGACGCCGCGAATTGGCTTCAGCGCGGTGGAGCCGCTGAGGTAAAGTTGGCGGCCTTGGAAGATGCCCGCGTGGCCGATGCGCTGCGTGTAGTAAAAAAGCGCGTCGCACCCGGCGCGGCGAAAATGCGCGAGCATGGCGGGGGTTACCGGCAGATGTTTGGGCCGGCCGGTGGTGGTGCCGGCGGTGGCGGCGTAACAGGCGCATTCACCCGGCCAAAGCACGTCGGCCTCGCCGCGCTGCATGCGCGCGAGTTGCGGCTTCAAACTTTCGTAGGCGCGCGGCGGCGCGGCGCGCGCGAATTCCGTGGCGGTGGTGCGCGCGGTCAGCCCGCAGGCGCGGCCTTGCTCGGTGAGCGCGAGGTGGCGCAGTAGCCAGCGCAACGCGCGTTCCTGGCCGGCGATGGCGGAGCGTTTCAACCGCAACTCCACCCAAGCCGACATCAACCCGGCGCCAAACGTGAGAAGACTTTTTTGCAGGTTCGGCATGCCGCGGGGGTTCGCGGTCAAGCCAGCCCGGCGCGCGCCCACCCGCAAGCGTATTTCCGCCGTTGCGCCAAGCTTACGGGATTTTAGCCGGACGGCGCGTGAAACATGGGCGTGACATCGTCGCCGCTTTGCCGTTCTCCAGTGGCTGCATGTCACCGTGGCCGGTTGTTTTCGAGGATGAGGCTCTGCTCGTGCTGGACAAACCGGCGGGGCTGGCCGTCGTCGCCGAACCGGGCGCGGCGCCGGGCGAGACCTTGCTCGAATCGGTGCGCGCGCGGCACGGCGCGGCCGTCACCAACGTCCACCGGCCTGAGGCCGGGGCCAGCGGCTTGGGGGTGTTCGCCAAGGACAAGCCGGCGCAGGATTTTCTGAGCGGGCAATTCCAGGCGAAGACGGTGCGGCAGGTCTGGCACGCGTTGGTCATCGTGCGCGCGGATGGCGCGGGGGCGGAGTTTTGGCCGCGCGACGGGGCGCGGCGGGTGCCCGACGCGTTTGCGATGGATTGGTGGATCGGGCAGGAGGTGGCGCGACCGGGCGTGATGCAGGCGTTCCGCCGCCACGGCGGCCAGCCCGCGCGCACGGCGTTCACGGTGGAAGAAAACTTCGGCGCGCATGCGTTGCTGCGCTGCGAGCCCGAGTCGAACCGGCGGCACCAGTTGCGTGTGCATCTGGCGGCCGTGGGGCTGCCGGTATTGAACGACGCGCTCTACGGCCTGCCGGACGCGCCGCTGCTCTTATCCGCATTGAAGCGCGGCTACAAGGGCGGCGCGGCGGAGAGGCCACTGATTCGGCAACTGGCGTTGCATGCGAGTGGACTGACGCTCGCGCATCCGCGCACGCGCGCCGCTGTGGCATTGGCCGCGTCGTTGCCGGAGCAGTTTGCCATCGCGTTGAAAAACCTGCGCAAGTTTGCGCGGCCCGCGCGGCGGTGAGGCGCGCCTCACCACGCGCGCAGTTGTTCCAGCAATTGCCGCGCCGGCGCGAAATCAGGGTTGAGCCGGCGCACGGCCTCGAGGTGCGGGATGGCTTCGCGTTCGCGGCCGGGCCAGGCGAGCAACACGTGGGCGATGCTGTATTCAGCCTCCCAATAATCGGGCTGCAATGCCCGCGCGATTTGGAATTGGCGTAGCGCGGCGGTGCGGCGCGCAGGGTCGGCTTGCAGGGCGTAGCCGAGGTTCAAGCGCAACCAGCCGACCGCGGGCTGGTCGATGACCGCGCGCCAATAGTGGGGCAGGGCCTCGTGCTCGCGGCCGGGCGTGGAGAGCAGCACGTTGGCGAGATTGGCGCGCGTCTGCCATAGCGCGGGCTTGAGGCGCAACGCGGCCTCGAACTCAACCAAGGCCTCGCGCGGCGGCGCGCCGAGGTTGAGTAGCGCGAGCCCGAGGTTGGAATGCACTTCGGCGTAATCGGGCTTGAGCCGGAGTGCTTCGCGGTAAAGTGGCGCGGCGGCGGCATATTCGCCGTGGTTGGCGTGCTCGAGCCCGAGGTTGTAGGCGGCCATCCAGCAGGCGGGATTTTGGTCGAGCGTGGCCCGGTAGAGCGCGAAGTTGTCGCGGTAGTGGCGCGCCTGCTGCCAGCTGAGAAAGCCGAGGAGGAGCAGCAGCCCGGCGGCGAGTTCCTCGCGCGGGCGCGGCACCGGCGGCTTGAGCCGGCGGAAGGCCGCAGCCAGTCCGCTCGCGGCCGCGATGTAGATGGCGATGCTGGCGAGGTATTGGAAGTGATCGGCGACGTAGGAGTATTGGAACGGATAGACGTCGAAAAAACCCAGCGCGGGGAACAGCGTGCCGCCAAACAAAAGCGCGGCGGCCAGTGGACCGCGACAGTGGCGGCGCATAGCCCAGAGCAGCGCGAGTGTGGCCAGCGCCGCCAATAACGGCAACCAGCCGATGGCGGTGGCATCCCAGCGCGGATAGATGAACACGAGGTCGGCGGGCCAAAGCAGCTTGCCGAGATAAAACCACGCGATGCGACCGGCCAGTTGCGCGCGGTCGAGCAAGTCCAAATTGAAGGCCGCGCCTGTGGCTCCGACGAGGTGACGCTCCACCCAAGCGGTGGTGAGCCCGGCCGCGACGGCAAACGCGAACCACGGCAGTAGTGGCGCGACTTCGCGCCACCGCACCACGCCGCGCCGCCACCAGACGATGACCAGCAACGCGGCGGGCAAGGTGACCGTGACGGTCTTGGTCAGCGCCGCGGCCACAAAGCAAAGCGCGGCGAGCGCATACCACCGCCACGGATTGCGCGGCGCGGCATCATCAGAGCCGCGGGCGTCGAACCGCAGCCAGGCGAGTAGCGCGAGCAGGTAGAAAAACGTGGAGAGCGTATTCTTGAGCTCGGAGATCCACGCGACTGATTCAACACTGACGGGATGCAGCGCGAAGAGCGCGGCCGCGAACCCCGCGCCGGCGAGTCGCAGACGGCGCATCACCACCGCGATCAACCCCGCGGAACCGAGATGCAGTAGCAGGCTGACCACGTGATATCCCGTGGTGCCGTCGCCCCACAGCCGGTGTTGCAGCCAAAACGCGCTGTGCATGACCGGATAGTATTGCTGCGTGGCGCCGGGCTCGAACCAGATGCGTGCGAGGCCGAACCAGCCACGCAGCTCCGGCCGCGTCATGTGGGCGTCGTCGTCCCACAGCATCGCGCCGTGCAGCGCCGGCCAATAAACCGTCAACGCCACCGCCAGCAGGGCGAGCCAGCCCAGCCACGGCCACACCGGGTGACGGGTGGCGGGGATGGGGGAATCGACGGAACGCGGCATCGCGGTCACGTTTGCGCTTCCCTTATCCCGCGCAATGCGGAAAACCGACTGAGCCCCATGGAAGCCATCGAACACCCCGAAGCCTATGCCGCGCGTTTGCAGGCCGCCGCCCGCGCGCGCACGCTGGATGGCTGGGCGTTGCCCGAGGCGGATTTTTCACCGCAACCGATTCGCCGCGTGGGCGTGATCGGCGCGGGCGTGATGGGTTCGGGCATCGCGCAATGGTGCGCCGCCTGTGGCTGCGACGTGGTGCTGCGCGACGTGAACGATGCGGTGTTGGCGCGCGGCGCCGAAGTGGTGCGCGGGCTGTTCGACGGCGCGGTGCGGCGGGGCCAGTTGGCCGCCGCGGAGGCGGACGCCGGATTTGCCCGACTGCGAACGACGACTGGCTGGGATGGGTTCGACGGGTGTGATCTGGTCATTGAGGCGATCATCGAAAACGTCGCGGCGAAGCGGGCCTTGTTGGACGAACTGTCCCGCGTGGCGCGGGAGGACGCGCTGCTGGCCACCAACACCTCGGCGCTGCCATTGGAGGAGATTGCCGCTGGCCGACCCGAAGCATCCCGGCTGGTAGGACTGCATTTTTTCAACCCCGTCAATCGCATGCCGTTGGTGGAGCTGATCGTCGGCCGCGCCACATCGCGCCCGGCGGCCGAGGCGGCGCTGGCATTCGCGCATCGGTTGCGCAAGACGCCGGTGATCTGCCGTTCGGCGCCGGGATTTGTGGTGACGCGCGTGCTGTTTTTCTACCTCAACGCCGCGTGCCGACTGTGGGGGGAAGGCGTGCCAACCGGAGCCCTGGACGCGGCCATGCAGGCCTGGGGCTGGCCGATGGGACCGATGCGCCTGATCGACGAAGTCGGCTTGGATGTGACGGATTTTATTTTCGGCGAGATGGCGCATTATTTTCCGGACCGGTTTGCGCGCACCGCGGTTTGCGGCCGCTTGCTGGCGGCCGGGCTCAAGGGTCGCAAGAACGGCGCCAGCGGGGGGTTTTATGTTTACGCGGGCCGCGAGGCCGCGCCGAACCCGGCGGTGACGGCCGACTGTCCGGCCTGCGATTTGGCAGCGGACGAAATCGCGCGGCGGTTGATGCAGGTGATGGTGGCGGAGGCGCGGCGTTGCGTGGCCGAGGGCGTGGTGCACGGCGAGGCAGACGTGGATTGCGCCATGCTGGTTGGCGCGGGGTTTCCGCCGGCGCGCGGCGGACTGTTGTTCGATGCGCGATGACCGGCCGCGTCAGGAGGGGTTGGCCGCGGCCTTGAGGCGGATAATTTCGCGAATCAGGGTCAGCGACAGAAAATAGACCAGCGGGATGTAGAGTGGCGCGAGGATTGTCCAAGCGACGACGGCCTGCACGGCGGTGGCGCCGTAGTCGTGGAAAAACTGGGCGGGGTGATGCCACAGCATTTCGCGCAGATGACCGAGGCTGAAGGAGGCCTGCGGCACGTGGAAAATGAGTTCGCCGAGCCGCACGCAGCCGTAGATCGCCGGGATGTGCACGGGCCAGAGCGCTTGGTTGATGAGCTGCGTGATCGGCTGGTTGAGGCGCAGCGGGATCGCGACGAAAAAGCACAGCAGCGTGGTGGTGCCGAGAATGGGGAAGAGCGCGCAGGCACTGCCGACGGCGAGTGTGAGCGCAATCTTCTCCGGCGTGATGCCCTGCGTGAGCTGCGCGATCACCGGATCAACGATCCGGCGTTGCCAAAGAGCGCGCGGCGGGGCGACGGAAGGCGGCGAGTCCACGGATTCCCAGCAAACGCGTCGCGCCGCCCAGGGCGATGAGAATCGCCGTCTCAGATCATCGGTGGCTGCTTGGGGTTCAGCTCGTGCGCCAGTTCGGTGACGTCCTTGTGCACGGCCGGGCCGTTTTGTTTGTGGACGGGCAGGGCGGGGCTGGCCGTGGCGGTGGCGACGGCGATGGCGGCGGCGGTCGGCACGACGCGACGCAAAGACGATTGGGCGTGCGCCACGGAGGCTGTTTGCGCGGCGGCGACCGAGGCGTGATGGTCCGCGTGCGCGCCCTCTGCGAGGATGCTTTGTGGCACGGGCTTGAGGCCACGGATGAAGCCGGTGAACGAGAGTAGCTTCAGCCCGTAGTAAGTCGGGTCGAACTCCCACCAATAAAAACCGTTGCGCGTGCAGGACTGGAAACGGTGGTGGTTGTTGTGCCAACCCTCGCCGAGCGTGATGACGGCGAGGATGGCGCTGTTGCGCGAATCGTCGCCAGTTTGGAAACGGCGGCGACCCATGAGGTGCGCCATCGAGTTGATGCAGCCGGTGCCGTGAAAGAGAAACGTGGTGCTGATGAAGAAGCCCCAGACGAGGAGCTGCCAGCTGTTGGTGCCGAGCTGCGGGGCAAAGGATTCCAACCACGCGCCGAGGCCGAATAACGCCAGTGCGAAGAGGGTTGGCACCACCATGTCGAAACGGTTGAGCCAGACGAGCTCGGGGTATTTGGCCAGGTCCTTGATGGTGCTGTAGTCGGTGGGGAAATTGCGGCGGCTGGTGATCCAGCCGATGTGCGACCACCAGAAACCGTGGACGTGCGGCGAATGCGCATCCTCGGGCTCGTCGCTGTGCTGGTGGTGGTGCCGGTGGTGGTAAGCCCACCAGAGCGAGCCGCGTTGCACGGCCGTCGCGGCGAACACGGCTAGTAGAAACTGCCCAAAGCGCGATGTGCTGTAGGTCTTGTGCGAAAAATAACGGTGATGCACCCCGGTCACCGCGAACATGCGGATGAAATAAAGCGCCACGGCCGTCCATACCGCGAAGGCGCTGGCGCCGGTCCAAATCACGCCGAGGCAGCCGAGGTGTAGAAAGACAAACGGCAGCACGCGCACCCAGTCCACCCGGTCCGGCTCTTGGCGCATTTTCTCCGCCCCCTCGGGACAGTAGTCGGAATCGATCCATTGAACCATCGCGGTGAGGGCGCGACGGAGGATTGGACGGCGGTTGGTTTGGGCGGGTGCGGCCATGAAAAGGGGCAGGGAACCGCGCGGGCCCGGCACAAGCAAGCGGCGTTTTCAGAATTTATACCTGAAAGCGCAGTTGGGCAGCGAGAGCACCGGGTGACGGCGTCCACAAAGGTTAGGAAAAGGGCTGCGCCGGGTCAGGTTTATCGGGGTGTGACCGCGCTTGCCAGCGCCAGTGGGCTCGCGTTGTTTCGGCGCGTGGGCCCAGCGACTATCCCAACCTCTGAACCGCCGCCGGTGCGGCGGCGCGAGATTATTGGCTGGTGCAGCTACGATTTCGCCAACTCGGCCTTTACCACGATCATCATCACCGTGGTGTTCGCGCCATGGTTCATGTCGGTGATCGCGGCGGGCAACCCACTCGGGCCGGGGTGGTGGGGCACGGCGCTGGCGGTGTCGCAGGTGGTGATCATTTTGGTTTCGCCGCTCATCGGCGCGATCGCCGACGTGACGGCGCGCAAGAAAGTGTTCCTGATGATCGCGGCCGTCGTGTGTAGTGTGGCCACGGTGCTGTTGGCGCTCGCCGGGGCCGGCGATATCTGGCTCGCGCTTGGGCTTGTGGTTACGGCCAACATCGCGTTTTCACTGGGCGAAAATCTGTGCGCGAGTTTTCTGCCGGAGATCAGCACGCCGCAAACCGTCGGCCGCATTTCGGGCTACGGCTGGAGTTTCGGCTATCTGGGCGGATTGCTCAGTCTGGTGCTGGCACTCGCTATTATCAACAGTGGGCCTGGCCGCGTGCCCTGGACCTTTGTGATGACGGGTGGGTTTTTCCTATTGGCCTGCTTGCCGACCCTAATGCTGCGCGAGCGCGCGCAGCGCCGGACGCTGGCCCCGGGCGAGTCGTGGATCGGCCTAGGTTTGCGGCAACTGGCGGTCATGCGCCGCGAATTGCCCCGGCACCGCACATTACTGTTCTTTTTCGTCGCGCTGTTTTTTTACATCGCGGGACTGACGGCGATTGTGGCCTTCGCCTCGGTGTTCGCCACCGAGGTGCTGGCGATGACGCAGGCGGAAATCATCAAGCTCTTCATCGTCTTGCAACTGGCGGGGGTGGCGGGGGCGTGGGGCTTCGGGTTGCTGCAGGACCGGACCGGGCCGCGACTGGCGCTGGTGATCTCGCTGCTGCAATGGATCGTGGTCTGCGGCTGGGCGGCGGTGTGCACGACCAAGACGGAGTTTTTCCTCATCGGCATGCTTGCGGGTTCGGCGATGGGCTCACTGCAAGCCGGCGGGCGCGCGGTGGTGGCGCTGTTGACGCCGCCGGGCCGGGGCGGCGAGTTTTTCGGTTACTGGGGTTTCTTCACCAAGCTAGCCGGGGTGGTGGGCCAGCCGGTCTTTGGCTGGCTGGCGGCTTGGCATGGCTACCGCGTGGCGACGCTGGTGAACTGCGGATTTTTTATCATCGGGCTAATCGTGCTGCTCGGGCTACGGTTACGGCCGTCCGCGCGCTAACGGCCGCTGCCGGAGGAGTCCGGATCGGTGGCCACGAGGGCGCTCAATAATACGAGAATGATCACAACTATCAGCATGGCTTGGTGACTTGGTCAGAGTCAGAACCGGAGCAGCGTAGGCTGTTCCGGGTTCATGCCAATACGCATTCATGCTTAGTAAAGTCGCAAGCGTTTGCTTTAAATCGGGTTTTAGCGGACTTGGGCGGCTGAGGACCTATTGATACCGATGTCCCTAATCTTTTGGACTATGTCATGGCAGCAATGGTAGGGACGGTTATCCTTAACCGTCCTTGGGGAGCGAACCGGGCGGTTGGGGGCAACCGCCCCTACCTCAAATGACCCAATCAAAATCTATATTTTAAGGGCAATTGGTATGAGGCTTCCTTAAAGTATTGAAAAATGGAGTAAAAGGTAGGGGCCGATCGCCGAGCGGCCCGCCCGGCGGTCGGGCCCTACCCGCGGCACTTCGTTCGGTAAGACTCAATCGTTCGCCTTGCGGAGGGTGATGTCGCCGTTCATGGCGGCGACGTAGATCTCGGGGCCGTTGCCACCGTTGAGCGCGCCGGAGACGATCTTGCCGCCGGTCATGGCGGGCACGGGCGGGAGGGGAGCGATGGGCGGGATCGAGCCAGTGCGGGCGGCGTCGTTGGCTTCGCGTTGGGCGCGGGCTTCCTCGCGGGCGGCTTGCGCGGCTTCGCGCACGGCGTTGGCGGCTTCACGCGCGGCCTCGACCCCGGCGCGGACGGCCTCGCGGACCGCTTCGCGGATGTCGGAACCGGTGGAGTTGTGGAGATTCGGGCGGCCGGGGCCGAGCAGTTCTTCGGTTTGGGTGACGAGGGTCTTGGCGTCGAAATCGGTGAGGATGGCGCCGTTCTGGGTGCGCAGGCGGACTTTGGCCGGAGCATCGGCGGGCACGTGGATGTCGATTTCGCCGTTCATGGAGGTGAGGGAGATGGGCTTGTTGGCGGAGAGTTTGGCGAACTTGGCGCTGATCTCGCTATTCATGGTTTCGACCAGCACGCCGCCGGCGATGTCGTCGAGGTTGATCTCGCCGTTCATACTCTTGATCTCGATGTCGCCATCGAGGTGGGCGATGGAAATTTCGCCGCCAAAGCCGTTGGCGATGACGACATTGGTGCCGCGCGGGACTTCGAGGTGGAATTCGGATTCGCCGTTGAAGCCGGCCCAGGAATTGCCGGTGTCGAGGACGATGACGTTGTCTTTTTCGACGAGTTTGTAGGTGGCGCTTTCGGTGAGGACGCGCAGGCCGTCGGAGCGGACCGGGGCGTCTTCGGGTTGGTAATCGGTTTCGAGCGAGACGTCCTGGCGATCGGAGCCGGTGATGGTGATGTCGCCCATCTTGACGCTGAGCTTGACGGTGCCGGGTTTGTCGGGGTCGGAGAACGCGATGACGGTGGGCGCGCCGGCTTGGGCGCGCGGCACGGTGAAGCCGGTGGCCAACAGGGCCAGGGCGCAGGCGGCGAGTAGAAGCGAGAGGGGTGGACGGGAGGTTTTCATGACACAGGCGGTGGGTTGATGGTTTGAGTGGCCGATCAGTCAGTGGTGTTTAAGTGGATTCAGAGTTGGGCGAGGGCGCGGCGGGCGGCGTCACGCACGGAGGTGTTGATGTTGTCGCGGCGCGAGAGTTGCTCGAAGGCCGGGACGGCCTCGCGGTCGCGGGCGGCGACGAGGAAGTCGATCATCGCGACCTGCACGAGGGGGTTTTGCTCGCGTTCGAGGGAGGCGAGGACCCCGGCGCGGACGACATCCTTGTCGGCGTGCGGGTAGAGGGAATCGAGGGCGGTGAGGCGGACGTTGGTGCTGGGGTCGAGGGCGAGCGCGCTGATGAGTTGGGTGAGCACTTGGTCGTTGGGCGAGGCCAGGTCTTGCGTGGCGAGCACGCCCCGGAGGCGCTGGTTGGCGGGTTGCTGGCGCAGGAGCGAGTAGCTGACGAGCTGGCCCATCGAATCGACCTTGTGCTGGAGCTCGGCGAGCTGGCGCTGCGTGGCGAGGTCGGGCTCGTTCGTCGGCGCGGGCGTTGGCCCACTGCGCTGCCCAACGACAAAGCCGAGGGCGAGGAGTGCGCACGCCGCGAGGGGCGAAAGAATCCAAGTCCAGCGAAACGTCGCGCGGCGGGGCCGCGCAACGGCGCGCGGCGAGTTGGCGGCGCAGGTTTTTTCCTCCGCGAGCATGGCGTAAAAACTTTCGCGCAGCCGGGGCGTGGGCCGGGCGGTGGGCAGCGTGTCGAGGGCGGCGAGGGTCTGGCGCAGCTCGGTGAGTTCGCGCTGGCACGTCGCGCAGACGGCCACATGCGCGCGGACGGTCGCGGTGTCGGGAGTGGAGTTGCGAGGGTCGAGCAGTTCGGCCAGGTGTTCGCGGGCTTGGACGCAGTTCATGTGAGTTTCTCCTTTTGCAGTTGGAAATAGATGTCGCGTAGTTCGCCCAGCGCACGGTGCGCGCGGACCTTGGCGGCGCCGACGGAGCATTCGAGGATCGAGGCGATTTCGGCGAATGAGAGTTCTTGGAAGCGGCTGAGGAGAAGGATTTCGCGGTCGCTGCGATCGAGGCGATTGAGGGCGCGGCGGAGAAAAGCGTGGTCGTCGCTGTGCTCGGCGCGGTCGCCGGCGTGGGGCTGATCGTCGGCGTGCTGGTGCAGGTCGGCGGGGTCGGTGGCGAGTGGGGCGCGCTGGTGGCGGCGGAAATGGTCGGCCGCGCAACGCCGCGCGAGGTGATACATCCAGGTGGTGAATTTGCCGTCGTCGCGGTAGGTGTGACGGTATTTGAGGATGCGCTGGAAGACGATTTGGACGAGGTCCTCCGCGGCGGCGCGGTCGCCGGTCAATTTGCAGAGAAATCCGAAGAGCGGGCCGTGGTGGCGCTCGAAGAGCTCGCCGAGGGCGTCGAGTTCGCCGTCGCGGACGGCAAGCATGAGGTCATGGTCGCTGGTTTCCATGGCGCGGATACGGAAGGTTCTATCCGCGGGCGGACGGCGGGAAACAGGTAAATCGGTGAGATCGGCGATCACGGGG
>JADLBI010000228.1 GCA_020847775.1 Opitutaceae bacterium | reverse complement strand
GCGCGCGGAACCGCTCACTGGGGCGGTAGCTTTGCGGGAGCAGGGCGGTGCCGCCCATGAACAGAAAATTCCATCCGATCCCGAGGAGCAACAAACTACCCCAGAAATGCATCAAGTCTGCTCCCGCCAGACCGATCACCACGACCAACGCATACAAGGCGGCTCCGGCGGTCATCACGCGACCCACGCCGAAGCGTTGCATCAACAGGCCGCTGAACACACTCGGCAAAAACATCGCGATGATGTGGCCTTGGATCACGCGTTTGGTGTCATCGAGGTCGAAACCGCAGACCTCATGCATCGTGAGCGGTGTGGCGGTCATCACGAAGCTCATCACGCCGAAACCGATCGCGGCGCAGAGCGAGGGGATGAAAAAGCGCGGCGAGGTGATGATGGCGCGCAGCGGCCGCGGCGGTTCCTCGGTCGCCGATTTAAGCATGACGGTTTCCCGGTAGGCTTGAAAGAGGGCTAACGAAACCAACACCACGCCACCGAGCAGGATAAATGAACCCGCATAAGCGGGCAGTGAGGGGAACCAGTCACTGCCCCGGGCGCCGATTTCGGGACCGAGAAAGGCGGAAAGCAGGCCGCTGCCCATCATGACGGACAGAGTGGGGCCGTAGAGCTTGGGATCGTCCACGCTCTCCAACGCCGCGAAGCGAAACTGTTGCCAGAACGCGACGGCCACGCCCAGGCACACACCGGTGATGACCAGCAGCGCGAACGAATCCCGCATGGCGGCGAAGAACCCGCACCCTGCCGCCGCCAGCGAAAACAGATAACCCAGCAGGCTACCGCGCTTGCGGCCGATGCGGCGCAGCCAGAAAGCCACGGGAACCGTGGCGCACGCGGTGCCGACGATGAGCGCGGCTTGGGGCAGGGTGGCGAGCTTGGGCGAAGGCGCGATTTTGGTCGCGAGCAGGCTGCCGATGAGCACCAGCATCGATCCGGCCGACATGACCAAGGCCTGGCAAACGGCGAGTATCCAGACATTGCGCGGCAGCCGGTGCAGGATCGTGGGATTCAAGCTCGGCAATCAAGCGGGGCGAGTCGCGGTCGGCAAGCCGCGCGAATCACGCCAAAGAAAAAGCGCAACCTGGTTGGGTTGCGCTTGTGGAGTCGGGCGGAAGGGTGCCGGATCGGTTATTTCGCACCATCGGCTGGAGCCGGCGCTTCGTCCGCGAAGGTGGCTCCCGCTTCCTTGAGTTTCTCTACGGATTTTTTGCCCACGCCTTTGACGCGTTTGGAGAGATCCTTGAAGTCGGTGAAGGGACCATTGGCTTCGCGCTCGGCCACCAATGCCTTGGCGGTTTTCTTGCCGATGCCCGGCAGTTTTTCGAGATCTTTGAGCGAGGCGGTGTTGAGGTTGACGGAGGCGAAAACGCTGATGGAGAGCAGCAGGGCGACAAACAGGGCGAGCAGTTTTTTCATGGATGTGTGATGGTTGGGTTGAGGTAACAGAACAGGGCAAGCCTGGCTGGCGTTTGCCGGGTTGGCAACGCTCCGTTGAGGGCTTGGCGCAATTATAACCAAGCCTGCTCCGCGCCGTCCGCAGCAATAGGTTTTTAGCCGTAGGCGCCGATGTTATGCAGGCCGAGAATGCGCCGACGCACGGGGTTGGCGCGGGCGATGATGTGCTCGGGCATGCGATAGTTGATGAAGGGATAAAACCGCTGGGCAATGAAACGGCGCGCATAGGGGGTTTGGATCACCCAGCGGAGGCGGCCATCGGAAGTGTTGGGCCCGCCGCGGTGCCAAGTCTGGTCGTTCCAGAGCACGCAGGCGCCGGCTGGGCCGGTGGATTTGACCATGGATTTGCCTTCGTAAACAGGGTTGCCGTGGGCATCGTTGTCCGACTCGCGTGGGGCGCGGCCGGCGCGGTGGCTGCCGGGAATAAATTCGGTGGGACCGAGCGCCTCGTCCACATCGACGAGGTAATAATTCACGTTGACGACAAAGGTCGGCATGGGGATGCGCGGATCGAGGGGCACGCCGTCGGGTCGTGGGAAACGCACCACATCGTCCGCATGCCAAAAGGTGATGGTTTTGCCGGGGGAGGTGCGGAGCGCGCTGTTGGCGATGAGGTGATAGTCCTCGCCGAGGATAGCCGCCATCAATGGCGCGATGCCGGGATGATCCACTAAGGCTTCGAACTCCGGGCCATACTCGAACATCTTGGGCCGCCAGATTTCCTGCATGTGGTAGAGGTCGGCCTCGGGGCAGAGCGTGGCGAAGGCGCGTTCCACGCCGGCCTGGAGTGTGGCGCATTCCGTTGGTGAAAGCACGCCGGGTATAATGAGAAAACCGTCGCGTTCGTATTGCGCCAGTAATTCGGGGGTAGGGGTGACTATGGCCATGATCGGGAATGATCTATCCCCAAAGGGAATTCTGATGCTGATCACGATCAACCTAAATTCCGCCGTTGGGGGCGCGGTTTTTAAAATGGTTGATTCTCGGGTTGCGGTTACTTGGCAAAAAGCGACTTGAGCCAGCCTTTGTTGGCTGGTGCGGCGGGCGCGGGCAGTGGTGTTTCGGGGACTCCAAGGAGGGGTTCGAAGTGGCCGGCTTTTTTGTAGAGAATGACGATGTCTTGCATGCCCCAAGCTTCCTCGAGGTAAGCGCGCATGATGACGTCGGGATAGCGTTGCAGCACGCGCATGAGCCATTCGGGAGAGGTGACGGTGAGGCCGTAGTCTGCTTCGGGCGTGCTTTCAAAATAGCGTTGGTAGGCGAAGCCGGTTTGCGCGAAGGCTTCGAGGAGCGCGGGTTTGTCGATATTTTCCGCGACGTTGCGGCGACCTCGCGCGAGCAGGCTCGGGACGGTGCGACCTTGCACGCTAAACACGATGACGCCGCAGTCTTTGGTCCAGCGAATGAAGCTATCGAGCGCGGCGAGCCAGCGGGGCTGCGGGAGGTGCGTGAGCAACGAGCCGACCCAGATCAGATCGAACCGCGCGTCGAAGGGCAGTTGGCGCAGGTTGATTTCCGAATAAACCGGCTCGGCGTCGAAGGTCTTGGCGCAGAAATCCACGCCGTCGCGATCGAGATCGCAGGCGGTGATCTTGGCGTAGGGGTAGTGCGCGCGCAGCCAGCGCAGGACGCGGCCGTGGCCGCAGGGCAGGTCGAGGATGTTGGGGTAGTGCGGCTTGTCGCAGAGGACGCTGGAAAAATGCACCAATTCGAGGGCGCGGCGACCTATGTCGAAGTATTGGTCTTCGAGTCCCGGTGAGATCATGCCGTCGTGGGGCGCGAGTGTGCGGGAGGGGGTGAGCTGGCTGAAATCGTAGAGCGGGCGCATCCGGCCCAACCAGTGCGGGAGAACTCGCGGCGGCGCAAGCGGAGAGTCCGTGCGTGCTCAGCGCACTGGGCGGAGAGTGGAATATTTCGGCGCGGGGCCGAGCACCTCGACGTTGCCGCGCGTCGCGCTGTTGGCGCGAATTTGATACACTTGGTTGGGGTTGTCCGCGATACTGAAGCGCGAGCGTTCGGTGATGAAATCGCGCGTGATGGTGCAGAAATAGAGCACGTTGGGTTGAGCGGAAATAGGCTTGGCGCCATCCCAGTCGAGAGAGATCGGCGGGAAGCTATGCCAGGCGGGCACGGCGATTTCGCAACCTTGAATCAGGTTGCCGCTAGTTTCGGGATCGCGGATCCGCAGGTCCACCGCGAGGCGCGAGTCTTGGATGACATTGAAGCGGCTGGGGTGGCCGAAGCTGTCGTTGCCGAGGCTCACGTGGTTGATGTCGGCCACGGTGAGACCGGAGAGCAAGCAGTATTCGCAGCCACTGATGCGTAGGCTGCCGGAATCCGCGCCCTTGTTGTAGGTGCCGGATACCTCCACGTTTTGAAGGGTGAGGTGGTTGGAGGATTCGAGGAGAATCGGATGCTGGCCACTGTTGCGGATGACGACATTGGCGAGCCAGCATTGACGGCTGCCGGAAAAGCGCACGGCGACCACGTGCAAGTCTTTTTGGCCGTCGGGATCGTCAACATAGCCGCGCGCGCGCAGCCGTGGATCGGGCGGCGGGGGGAAGCTGCCTTCGACCTGCTGTTGCTGATTGCTGTCATCATTGGGACTGCGCACCAGGTTGAGCGCATTGATGCTTCTCTCTTCGAACTGAACGGACAGATTTTCGACACCGCTACCAGAAATGTTTTCGAGGAGCAGGCCGGTTGTCCATGGCAAGGGTTTGCCCTTGGTGGCGGTGGGCCGCTCACCACGCATTTTGAGAATGAGCTTGGTTTGAAATGGGCTCGCCCCGCGCAATATGACGTTATCCGCAAACACCACGGCGTCTGTGACCCGATAAACACCCGCCTCGAGCCGCACGATGCGGTTGGGCACGGCGACAGCGGCGGCCAAGTCTTCACCCGGCCGCAAGCGAATCTCAGTGCGGCTCGCCAGTCCCGGAACCGGCAGATTAGCTCCAGCTGCCGCCCACAACCGCATCTCTGGGTAGGCCGGATCGAGGAGGGATTCGTCGAGTTGCGCGGTCGCAGGCCGCCCGTGCCCGGGCAGGGCACCGAGTAGGACGAGCGTTGCAACAAACAGACGGGTAGTCACGACGGGAGGAAAAATAATGTCCAAAGCGGGCGAGCTCAAGCGCAGGTTCCGTTTATGCCACGGTAGGAAAATCCGAGCGCAAGTTTGCCGTTGCCTCCCGACCTGCGCCGGGCAGGCTGCCCGACCATGAAATTCGCACGCGTATGGGGTGGGTTGATTTTGGCCGCGATGCTGACCGCAGATCTGACGGCGCAGACCGAGCCGACCCCGCCCGCGCCCCCGCAAGACGCACCGGCGCAAGGAAAACATGAGACCACTGAGCTCGGCAAGTGGATGGACCACATGAACAGCGCGTTTCGCAACCTGCGCCGCCAAGTGGCGCTGACCGAGCAGAACGCCGCGTCGCGCGAGCTTGTGGCCGAGATGATTACCGGCGCCGAGAAGGCGCGCGCGCTACAGCCGGAAAAACTGGCTGAGATACCCGAAGCAGACCGCGAGAAGTTTCTATCAGGCTATCACGAGCAGATGGATAAATTACTCACTGCGTTGCGACAGCTCGACGCCGCGCTAGCCGCGGGTGACAACCCCGCCGCCGAGGGGCTGGTGCGCGAATTGCGCGGCGTGCAGCGCGACGGGCACAAGGTCTATAAAGTGGACCGCGATTAAACGCGGTTCAGATGGTCCAATCGTGCGGGTCCGAGCGCGCGTGTTGGTCCTTGGCCAGCACCTTGAGGCTTTGCTCCTGCATCAAGACGAGTGAGCGCTTGGGCACGGATTGCGTGACGAAGACGTTGCCGCCGATGGTCGAACCCGCGCCGATGATCGTGTCGCCTCCCATGATGGTGGTGCTGGCATAAACTGTCACGCGATCCTCCAGCGAAGGGTGGCGTTTTTGTCCCTTCAGAGCTTGGCCGCCGGAGGTGGAACGCGCGATCAGCGCGACGCCCTGGTAAAGTTTGACGTGCGAACCGAGCACGGAGGTTTCGCCGACGACGACGCCCGTGCCGTGATCGATGAAGAAGTGCGAACCGATCGTCGCGCCGGGGTGCAGGTCCGAGCCGGTGCGCTCGTGGCCGTATTCCGTCAACATGCGTGGCAGCAGCGGCACCCCCAGCGTGTAGAGCACGTGGGCAAAGCGTTGCAGCGAGATGGAGAGCACACAGGGGTAGGCGAGGATGATTTCCTCGATGCTGCCGGCCGCCGGGTCGCCCTCGAAGGCGGCATCCACGTCGGTTTTGATGATCTGGCGCAGCCCGGGCAGTTTGTCGAGGGTGGCCATGGTAAGTTGCCGCGCCCGGGCGGCTGGATCGGCGACCTTGGCGAAGCGCAGACTCTTTTCGATTTCGGTCCGCAGGCGCGTCTCGACGCGGTGGAGTAAATCGCCGACCAAGGCGGGCACATCGTGTTTCGCGAGCCCGGTGGCCTCGAAAAACCCCGGGAAAATCAGATGCATGTAATCCGACGCGAGCTGCTGGACCGAGTCCTGCGTAGGCAGATTGACGCCGTCGAGATGGTTGATGCCGCCATCGCGCTCATAGGAGTCGAGCAACGCTTGCTTGATGTCGTCGAGGTTCACGAAGGAGCGAACTATGGGGTGGTCGCAATGTTTCGCAATGCGCGGGTGCGTATTAAAAGGTGGGGGGCGGTTGAGGACAACCGCTCCCTACTTGCCCGACCGAAGACCGGGCCCTACCGCCGCGGCCGCGCCACGACGCCAACTCAGTTTGTAACATAATACGTTACAAACGGGGTCGGTCGAGGAGAGGGATTTCGAGGTGTTTTGCGTGGGGCGAGAAAAAGGCGCGGGGTGGGCCGCGCCTTTGGGTGACTCATTACGCAAGCGGGATCAGCGATCCTGCCTTGCCTCAGGACGCGGCTTCGAGGCGGGCTTTCTCGGCCAGCGGGGTCGAGAGGTAGCGTTCGCCGAAGCTGGGAGCGACGGTGACGATGGTCTTGCCGGCGAATTCGGGGCGCTTGGCGACTTGGATGGCGGCCCAGATGTTGGCACCGGTTGAAATACCGCCGAGGAAGCCGTCGAGGAGCGCGGTCTGGCGCGAGGTCTCAAAGGCGTCCTCGTTGGTCACCTGGATGACTTCGTCGATGGTGTTGACGTTGCAGTTCTTCGGGATGAAGCCGGCGGCGAGGCCTTGGATTTTGTGCGGGCCGGGTTTGCCGCCGGAGAGCACGGGGCTGCCGGTGGGTTCGACGGCGAAGGTCTTGAGGGCCTTGTGGCGTGACTTGATGACTTCGGAGACGCCGGTGAGCGTGCCGCCGGTGCCGACGCCGGCGACGAAGGCGTCGATCTTGCCGCCGGTCGCGGCCCAGATTTCCTCGGCGGTGGTGCGGCGGTGTATCTCGGGGTTGGCGGGGTTGTCGAATTGCTGGGGCATGAATCCGCGGTTGCCGTGCTGGGCGACGATTTCGGTGGCTTTGGCGATGGCGCCTTTCATGCCCTCGGTGCCGGGCGTGAGGACGAGCTCGGCCCCGAGCATGCGCAGAAGCACGCGGCGTTCCTGTGAAGCGGTTTCGGGCATCGTCAGGATGAGCTTGTAGCCGCGGGCGGCGCAGACGAAGGCGAGGGCGATGCCGGTGTTGCCGGAGGTGGGCTCGACGATGACGCTGCCCGCCTTCACGCGGCCGTCGCGTTCGGCGGCCTCGATCATGGCTTTGCCGATGCGGTCTTTGACGCTGGCGAGGGGGTTGAAGAACTCGGCTTTGACGTAAATGGTCGCGTCGAGTCCGGCGGCGGCGCGGTTCAGCTTGATGAGGGGCGTGTTGCCGATGGAGGAGGGGACGTCGTTAAAGATAAGTGAGGACATGGAGAATATAAGGAATTAATTGGCGGGTGTGGTCAAGTTCTTGGCGTGGTTTTTCGTGTCATCTTGGATGGAGAGGCGTGAAGAGCAGATGATCAACAAGATGTGCCAAATTACCCAGTGCGGACTGAGACGCGATCATATGTGATACATTTCGCCGGCTTGGCGGGCGATGAAGGTGTCGAGGGTGTAGCTCTTGGCTTTGTCATCGAGGGCGGCGCGCAGCTCGTTCCAGATTTCTTTCATGCGGCGACCGCTTTGGCCGGCGTGGTTGCCACTGAGTTCGATGAAGTCGCCCTCGATGATGCGCATGATGTCGTGGAGGGAGATTTGCTCGGGGGAACGGGCGAGGGCGTAGCCGCCTTGGATGCCGCGCTTGCTGGTGATGAGCCCGCCGTTGCGTAGTTCGCCGAGGATTTGCGCGAGGAAATTGGTGGGCACGGCCTCGATCTTGGCGAGGTGATCGATTTGCGCGAGCTGGCCGCTGCCGTGCATCCGGGCCATCTCAGCGAGCACCCGGCAGGCGTAATCCACTTTGACGGAAATCTTCACTGGATAAGTCAAGTAAGAGGGGCGGACGGTGCAACGCATTTTTGATGCGACCTAAACGCGGCGTGATTGGGCTTTCGGCGTGGGCGAAAAGTGTTTTGGTTGATCGCCTCATGACCACCCCGCTCAAGATTGGACTTTTTGGCATCGGTTTGGACGCGTATTGGCCGCAGTTTGCCGGATTAAAGGAGCGGCTGGAAGGCTACGTCGGCCGTGTCGCGCAAAAACTCGCCCGCGACGGCGTCGAGGTCGTCAACCTCGGCCTCGTGGACAACCCGGAGCGCGCTTACGCGGCGGGGCGGGAGTTTCGCCAGGCCGACGTGGACGTGATTTTCCTGCACGTTACCACCTACGCGCTTTCGTCCACCGTGCTGCCGGTGGTGCTGCGGGCGAGGGTGCCGGTCATCATCCTCAATCTGCAGCCCGCCGCGGCGATTGATTACGCGACCTTCAATCGCCTCGGCGACCGCACGAAGATGACGGGCGATTGGCTGGCGCACTGCGCGGCGTGCCCGGTGCCAGAGATCGCCAACGTGTTCAAGCGCGCCGGCGTGCGGTTTCACCAAATCACGGGCGTGCTCGACGAGGGCGACGCCTGCTGGCGCGAGGTGGACGCGTGGGTCGAGGCCGCGCGCGCGGCGGCCGCGATGTATGGCAACCGCCTCGGCCTGATGGGGCATTATTACAGCGGCATGCTCGACATTTATTCCGACACGACGATGCAATGCGCGACCTTCGGCACCCATATCGAGATCCTCGAAGTGGACGAACTCTCCGCCTTGCGCCGCGAGGTCGCGGATTCCGCTATCACGTCACGGGTGACGGAGTTTCGCTCGGTCTTCGAGGTGCAGCCCGAATGCGCGGAAGTCGATCTGCGCGAGGCCGCGCGCACTTCGGTCGCGCTGGACCGCATGGTCGCGCACCACCGGCTTGGCTCACTGGCGTATTATTACAAGGGCACGGGCGTCGCCGAAAACGAGGCCACGATGGCCTCGATCATCCTCGGCACTTCGCTGCTCACCGCGCGCGGCGTGCCCGTGGCCGGCGAATACGAGGTCAAGAATGCGCAGGCGATGAAGATCATGGACCTGCTCGGCGTCGGCGGCTCGTTCACCGAATATTATGCGATGGACTTCAAGGACGACGTGGTGCTCATGGGCCACGACGGGCCTGGCCACCTCGCCATCGCGCAGGGCAAGACCAAAGTGCGTCCACTCGATGTTTACCACGGCAAGGTTGGGCGCGGCGTCTCGGTTGAGATGGCCGTGCGGCACGGCCCGGTCACGCTGCTGTCGGTCATCGAGACGACCGGCGGTAAACTCGCGCTGCTTTGCGCCGAGGCGGAATCGGTGCCCGGCCCGATCCTCGAGATCGGCAACACCAACAGCCGTTACCGCTTCGCCTGCGGCGCGCGCGAGTTTGTCGAGCGTTGGAACCGCCACGGCCCGGCGCACCACTGCGCCGTCGGCGTCGGCCACGTGACCGACCGACTGGAAAAACTCGGCGCGCTGCTCGGCTTGGAAACCATTCGCGTGGGGTGAAACCGTCGCGCGAGTTTTCTCGGCGCGCCGACAACAAGGCGCGCCACGGATGGCGCGTCGCCCTATTTTCGGGTTGCCAATCCCGTTGGTGGGAATCCCCTATCCCTATTCGCGGCATGAAATTCGGCACACTGCTTTCCGTTACCGCCTCCTTGGTCGCTCTCGGCTTGGTGTGGCCCACGCAAACCGTGTCTGCGGCGGAGGCGGAGGCCCCCGCCGTGGCGGTCGCGAATCCGACGCTCACCGCGAGTGCTGAGCTAATCGGCCCGATCAACGTTCCCGGCGCCGATGTGGACGCGATGCTAGGGCTGTTGGAGATATGGACGGGCCGTTCCATTTTGCGGCCGCAAAATCTCCCGGCGCTCTCCCTCTCGCTGCAACTCAAGCACAAGGTCACCAAGGCCGAGGCGATTCAGGCGGTCGAGACATTGCTCAACCTCAATGGCATCGCGGTCACCCCACTCGGCGAACGCTTTTTCAAAGTCACGCCGCTCAACGCCGCGAAGTCCGAGGCGCCGGAGCTGATCGAAGGCTCGACGCTCAAGCTGCCGCCGAGCGGCCGCGTGGCCAGCAAGCTCTACCAGCTGAGCTTTCTGCGAGTCGGCGAATTTATGCCGCAAGTCGCCGGCTTGCTCAATCCCGCGGCGGGCAGCCCGCCGGTTATTTTCGACAAGGCCAACTCCGCGCTCATCACCGATTCGGTCAGCAACCTCCAGCGCATCGAGACCTTGGTCAACCAGCTCGAT
>JADLBI010000227.1 GCA_020847775.1 Opitutaceae bacterium | reverse complement strand
TGTGGGGACGGATGTCGTTGTATTCGTCGCGGAAGGCGCGGGCGATCACCTGCGCCTCCAGCGCGCTTTCCAGCAGTTCGCGGTTGAGACATTCGTCGCGAAAGCGGCCGTTAAAGCTCTTGCATACGCCGTTCTGCCAGGGGCTGCCAGGCTCGATCAAGCGCGCGACGATCTGCTCCGGCGTGTGCTTTTTTCCTTTGGGCATGTCTGGGTCTCCTTTTCCTTGCCCAGACTCTCATCCGCAGTGGCCTAGTGCTTAGTTGCGCAAGTTAACGATAGTATTTACTCAGTTGAGCGCCTTTGACCTCGCGCTTGCGCCATTTGAAGGGTTTGGCGGTGGGATTATAGGCGGCGATGAACGCATCGATCGCGTGGCTCAATTCCGCGACACTGCGGAAGCTGGCCCCACGCAGGGCCTTTCTGGACATGATGCCAAACCAAATTTCTACTTGGTTGAGCCAGCTCGCCGAGGTCGGGGTGAAGTGGAAGTGCACGCTGGGATGCTGCGCGAGCCAGGCGTCGCATTTTTTGTGGGTGCAGTAGTTGTCGAGGATGACATGCAGTTCACGCTGGGGCGGAGCGTCGGCCACGATCTGATCCATGAACTGCAGGAACTCCGTGCGGCGCTTGAGTGCAGTCTTGCTCGTGGTGATGGCACCGGTGGCCACCTGCAGGGCCGCGAACAGATTCAGGGTGCCATGACGCTTATAGGTGCTCTTGCAACCCCGCACGATCTTGCCGTTATCGGTTTCCACATAGCCCGTGG
Organism: Opitutaceae bacterium; assembly: GCA_020847775.1. GTDB lineage: Bacteria > Verrucomicrobiota > Verrucomicrobiia > Opitutales > Opitutaceae > Cephaloticoccus. Next base: position 4,403 of record JADLBI010000227.1, on the reverse strand, counting down.
CCCGCTCCAGCGCTTGGATGCTCGGCTTCTCATCCACGCTGATCACCAAGGCCTTTTCCGGCGGATTCAAATACAGGGCGATGATATCGGCCGCCTTGGCCGCGAACTGCTTGTCCGTGCTCACGCACCACGAGCGCTGGCGCCGCAAGCAGATGCCCTCCTTGCGCAGCACCCGCCAAACCGCATGCACGGAGCCTTGCACCACCTTCGCCACCGCCGGACCGTCCCACGTCGCTTGGCCGGCAGGCGGTGGCTGCTCCAGGGTCGCCAGCACCCGGTTGCGAAACCCTTGGTCGTAGATTGGCTTGGCGCCCGGACGCGGCGCATCCCCCAACCCCTGCAACCCCTGCCGCGCAAAGCGCTGCCGCCATTTAATCACCGTATTCGGCCGGGTGCGGCACCGCGCGGCGATCACCGCCACCGGCTCCCCGGCCACGCAGCCCAGAATCATCCGCGCCCGCTCCACCGTCTGCCTCGCCTCCGTTCGGCTCGCCGCGCGCACCGCCAAAACTTGACGGTCGGCTTCGTTGCACGTGATCCGGGCGGCTATTCGCGACATGCCTCCTGCTTGCCATATATCACTTTACTTTGCAAGTAAGCACTAGTTTCCCTGCGTCAGGGCAATCGCGTCACTCTTGGGGAAGCTCAATGACATGGATTTGCTCTGATTTTACGTCGATGTTGGTTTCTTCGCGCAACGTTGCACGCCTTTCACCGACGATAATCGCCGAAACAATAGGCTCTTGCAGCGCAGTCTCGCCCCAGCACACATCTAGTGGGAAATACTCTCTAGAGAACTTGGCCGTAGCTGGTGGAGTGAACTCATCGAATTGAAAGGTCCATATCCCTTTAAGGTCTTGGTGTTTGATAACGATGGCTCGCATTCCCTGCACCGCTTCTGGGATTTCATCTATTCCGAGTGAGAGAAACTCCTCTGCTTGCTGGTCGTTGTCGTCGTCATCCTGAGTGGCCTTCACCCAACTCGCCACGCAGTCACAATAGTCTAGTGTCGGCCCCTGGTGATTGAAGAGCTGTATCGCGGAATCCTCAATCATGTCAAAAGCCGCGCCTAAGTCTTCACCGTTAACCGCAACCGCCGACTGAAACTTCTTCCAAGTGCGGTCGTCCAAAGCGACGGCATGAACAGCCTGTCCGGAGCCGGAAAGGTTAACGGTTGCACCGGCAGCAGACAGGTTCGGAGAGGAGGACTCATTCGAGGGGTTCTTTTTCATGGTGTTTAGTGGAAAGCAATGGCATGCAGCTTGCTTGCACATCGAGGAGTAGCTTGAACCAAAGAAAAGTGCATTCAAAAACGGGTTCAACAATTTTCTCGCGCGTGTTGCGCTCGTTGAAAAGGAAACGGCAGCTAGCGTTCATGTACGACGTGTCTCCCGGTCGCGTTGTAGGTCATGGCCTCAATCTCGCGCGCCACGAGCCTGCCCGCCGCTGAGTAAAAGTCCGTGCGATCGGACGAGGCGGGCTGCGAAATAGGGGGACTGGCCGTTGTTTGTTGATTTACGAAGCCGTTCTGGTCCGGCTGAGATAACTGCGCAAGATGGTGGGTTTGCCCAGATCTAATTGCTCTGCCAACCACACATACGATGCCACGCAATCCGCCCGCACCTGTTGGGCCAACGCCAATTCCCAAGCTTGGCAGCGGGGTTTGGTCTGCAAGTCATCCGCCGCCTTTCCCGCGTGTCGGTGCTGCGCACCGACATGGCTCATCACTGATCATTACGCAGAAGAAAATTTGACATGCGCACGCTTTTGCGCACGCATCTGGGTATGGTCACTTTGCCCGCCACCAAAGCAAGAGCTAAGCTCTACACGTTGATTGACGAAACGGCGCACACTCACGTCCCGATCCAAATCACGGGGAAGCGTGGTAATGCCATCTTGGTTTCCCAAGAGGATTGGAGTTCCATCCAAGAGACATTATTTCTGCTTTCGATTCCTGGAATGCGCGAGTCGATCAAGAAAGGATTGGAGACTGCGCCTGATGCTTGCTCGACCTCTCTCGATTGGTGAACTGGACGCTCGTCTACACTAAGCAGGCGCAAAAGGACGCGAAAAAGCTCGCGGCAGGCGGCTTGAAGGAACGCGCGGCAAGACTACTTAGTATTATTTCCGAAGACCCTTTCGCGAACCCTCCCCCATATGAAAAACTAGTGGGCGACCTGGCAGGTGCCTACTCTCGAAGGATCAATATTCAGCATCGGTTGGTTTATGAGGTCATCGAGAGCAGTCGAACCGTGAAAGTTATTCGTCTGTGGACTCACTATGAATAAGAGTGAGCCGAACAATGGTGGCAGAGCCCATTACTCACGCTGTCATGACTCCTACCGCGCAGGAGTCACGCCAGCCATAGGCGTGCTATCAGGCTGATGCTTGGACAACGCGGCGAGGGCGCCGCGTCTCCAGTCACGGGGCTCAGTCCGCGCTGAACTCGTTGAGGGCAACGAGTTCCACCTACGGCAGAGAGGGCGGGTGGGCAACGCGCTCTAGCGCGGTCAGATGACGAAGTCGGCGTCGTCGGGTTTGACGACGGCTTTGGGCGGTTGGAGCATGCCAGCGGCGACGGTGGCGTGGGTGCCGGATTCGATGAGGATGAAGGAGCCGGTGAGGCGGTTGGTGTTATAGCCGTCGTAAACGAGCGGTTTGGCCACACGCAGACGGATTTCGCCGAGGTCATTTAATTCCAGCCCGGCTGGCGCCGCCCCGGGTTCGAGCGTGGTGATATCGATGCGGTGCGAAATGGCGGTGACGATGGCTTGGGTGGTGAGCGTGGTGTGCTTGAGGAGAAATTTACGGCCGGGCGTCAGGGCGCGCGGGTGCATCCAGCAAACCTTGGCGGCGAGTTCGAGTCCGGCGCCGGGCAAGTCGGTCTTGCTGATGATCATTTGGCCGCGGCTGACGTCGATGTCGTGTTCCAGCAGGAGCGTGACGGACTGAGGGCAGAACGCTTCCTCGACCGGCCCGCCGAGGGTGTGAATCGACTTCACGCGCGTGGTGAGGCCGCTGGGCAGAATGGTGACGGGCTGGCCGACGCGCACGACGCCGCCGACGATTTGGCCGCTGACGCCACGGAAGTCGTGGAGGGTGGTGTCGGTCGGATTGTTGGGCCGGTTCACCCATTGCACGGGAAAGCGCAGGCCTTGCAGGTTCCAATCGCTCGCGATGTGCACGGTTTCGAGATGGCCGAGCAACGAGGGGCCGGAATACCACGGGGTGTGTTCGGAGAGGGTGACAACGTTGTCGCCGTTGAGCGCGCTGATGGGGATGAACTTGACGTCCTGGATGTCGAGCCGCGGGAGGAATTGCTCGAACTCGGCGCGGATTTCGTTGAAGCGCGCTTCGGACCAGCCGACGAGGTCCATCTTGTTGATCGCGACGACGAGGTGCGGGATGCGCAGGAGCGAGGCGATGCAGGTGTGGCGGCGGCTTTGCTCGATGACGCCGACGCGCGCATCGACCAGCACGATGGAGAGGTTGGCGGTGGAGGCGCCCGTCACCATGTTGCGCGTGTATTGGATGTGGCCGGGAGTGTCGGCGATGATGAACTTGCGGCGCGGCGTGGCGAAGTAGCGATACGCGACGTCGATGGTGATGCCCTGCTCGCGTTCGGCGCGGAGGCCGTCGGTCAGGTTGGCAAGGTTGATCTGGCCGCCGCCGGTGAGATCGGCGGAGCGTTCCAGGGCTTCGAGCTGGTCCTCCATGATCGACTTGGAATCGTAGAGCAGGCGGCCGATGAGGGTGGACTTGCCGTCGTCCACGCTGCCGCAGGTGTTGAAACGCAACAAGTCAACCGGCGCGGACGCCAGATGACTTGTTGCGTTCGGAGATGGGGATTCGGAGATCGGAGCTCGGGGCTGTGAATCCAGAAGTGGGAGATCGGAGATCGAAGTTTGGGTGGTGGCGACCATGGCAATGGATACTAGTGCTGAGAAATGGAACGAATGAGGCCACTGATGAGCTGACCGCTGCGCTGGCAGCTCGACCGAAGGTCGGTGTGTTCGGTGGTGGAAAGGAATTGATTATCGAGCAGAATGTAGGACATGGAGCGAACTTCGCCGCAGGAACGGCGGGCGATGTTGTAGAACTGGATTTTTTCAGCGGGATGTAAGCTTTCCCAACCTTCGGCGATGTTGTTCATTACGGAAACCGCCGCGCGGCGGAGTTGATCGCAGAGCCCGAAATCGCGCGCCAGCGGCTCCCGTCGACAATGGACGTAGATGGTGTTGGTGAGCGCGCGGGCGGATTGCCACGCGGTGAGATCTTCGAATATTTTTGGAGGATTCATGGGGGCAGGTTGACAGGCCGGGCTGCGAACTCCGAACTCCAATCTCCAAAAAGGCCGGTTAGAAATAACCGGCCTTTTTGCGGTCTTCCATCGCGGCTTCGGA
>JADLBI010000226.1 GCA_020847775.1 Opitutaceae bacterium | reverse complement strand
TCGTAGTCGTGATAGCGCAGATCGTTGGCTTGAAAATCGGGATGCCGACCGGTGAAAATGGCCGTTATGTCCGTGAGCAATTGGCGCAGAAACGTCACGCGATGGCGCGGATGCATGACCTTGAAACGGGTGATGACGAAATCGGCGACGACGGCCGGGTCTTTGGAGTTGATCGAGAGGGGCATCTGCTTAGGATTTGCGCCGGACGGGGTTTGTGCGGTGAATGCTAGGAGTTTGCGCAAACTTGCGCCAAGCACAATCTAGGGTGAAGCACTCAATATCCATAGGCATAACCGGGGGGATGGGCTGTGGGAAATCGACCGCCGCGCGCATGGTCGCGGCCGCGGATTTTCGGCTGATTGATGCCGACGCGATGATCCGAGAGCAGGTATTGACTACGGCGGACGTCGTGGCGGCGGTGCGAGCCAAGTGGGATGACGCCGTCTTGGGCGAGAATGGGAAAATCGATCGCCGCGCGTTGGCTGAGCGCGTCTTTGGCCAACCGGAGGAACTGGCTTGGCTGGAGTCTTTGACGCACCCCCGGCTCTTCGATCTCTGGCGCGCGGATATCGCTGACAAGACGGACCAGCGCAGAGTCTTCGAGGTGCCTTTGTTATTCGAAAAACAACTGGAAAATTGGTTTGATTTCACGGTCTGCGTGGCCTGTTCTCCCAGCCAGCAACTGGCCCGGCTGGAGCAGCGTGGGATGCCGCGAGCGCTCGCCGAACAACGAATTTCGCAGCAACTGCCCTTGGCGACCAAACTAGAACTCTCCGATATTGTGCTCTGGAACGACGGTTCGACCGATTTTCTCCAAGCCCAGGTAGATCGCATGTTGGCCGCGATGGTCCCGGGCTGTGCTGCTTAAACTGCTCTCTTAAAATTTCGCATGGATAACGACTCAGCCTCCGATGAGGAAACCAACAAGCCGGCCAAAAAGCCGGCCCGCATCCGCACGCGCTCGCCCAAGCCGCGCGCCCCACGCGCCAAAAAAAGCGCCGCGCCCGCCGAGGCGGCAACCGAGCAAATCGAGTTTGCGCCGGTGGTGACCGCCGGGGATACACCGCCGCCTCCCCCCATCGTCGAACCGGCGCCTGAGGCCGAGTCGCCCCCGCCGCCCACCTCGGGCGCGGAGGATTATGATACGCCGGCGGAATCGGCCAACGCGCAAGATGTCGGAGACGCGCCCCGTTACGAACGCGATTCCGGCGGCTATCAGCATCACGGTGGTGGCGGGGGCCGCAACGATTGGAAACGCAACAAGCGCAAACGTGGTCGCCACGGCGGTAATTGGCAGGGCGGCGGCAACGGTCCGCAGCATCCACCGCAACCCGGCCCGGCTGCCGCGGTGACATCGCAAGGCGAGATGCCGACCGACTCGCGCTTTAACGATTTAGCCGCGCTGGATGCACTGGCGGTGGAAATCTCGTCCGGCGACGGCGCGCCGATTTATCTAGATGAGGTTTACGCGCTCTCTCTCGCCGAGTTGACCGCGTTCGCGCGGGCAGTTGGTGCGGAGTTTACGGGCACGCTCAACCGCATCCAGCTCCTCGCGCTGATCTTCAAGGCGGCGGCCGGGGTGAAGCGGCCGTTGCGCGATCGCGGCTACATCGATATCAACGCGCAGGGCGCGTTCATCGTGCATCAGCACGTCAACTACCGCCTTTACCCCGAGGATGCGTTTTTGCCAGAAAGCCTGATCAAGCGCTACGGATTGAAGCGCGGCCACCGCTTGGAAGTGCTCGTGCAAGCGCCGTTGGAAGGGGAACGCTGCCCGGTCGTGGTGCGCATCGACAAAGTGATGGGCATGGCACCGGAAGACATTTCCAAGATCACGCCATTCGAGGAACTGGTGCCCTATTATCCGCTCAATCGCATTTTGCTCGAGGCGCCGGAAGTCCAGCGCGACGTGTCCATGCGCGCGGTCGATGTGTTGACGCCCATCGGCTTCGGCCAACGCGGGCTAATCGTCGCGCCGCCGCGCACCGGCAAAACGGTCTTGCTGCAAAATATCGCGAACTCGATTTCGGAAAATTTTCCGAACTACACGCTGATTTTGCTGCTGATCGACGAGCGGCCGGAGGAAGTGACCGATTTCAAACGGCACACCAAGGGTGAGGTCGTTTCATCGACTTTCGACGAAGCGCCGGAGAGTCATGTGCATTGCGCCGAGATGGTGGGCGAAAAAGCCCGGCGTCTGGTGGAACAGGGCGAGCACGTTATCATTCTGCTCGATTCGATCACGCGCCTGGCACGCGCCTACAACGCACTGACCGGCAACCAGGGCAAGACGATGTCCGGCGGGCTTGAGTCGAACGCGTTGCAAAAACCCAAGCGCTTCTTCGGCGCGGCGCGCAACATTGAGGGCGCTGGCAGCCTGACGATCATCGGCACGGCGTTGGTGGATACCGGCAGCCGCATGGACGAAATTATTTTTGAAGAATTCAAGGGCACCGGTAACATGGAGCTGCACCTTGACCGCGGGTTGGTGGAGCGGCGCATTTTCCCCGCGATCAACATCGACCGTTCCGGCACGCGCAAAGAAGAGCTCATCTATCACCCCGAAGAGTTGCAAAAAATCTACGGTCTGCGCCGGGCGATGCAGGGCCTCGGCCCGATCGAGTCGATGGAGATGCTCATCCAGCGACTCAAGAAAACCAAATCCAACGCGGAGTTCTTACTCAGCCTGCGTTAATCGACGGCCGGTCTGCCATGCCCACCACCACCGACGACTATCTGCTGGAGGTCGCGGTTGCGGCAGGCTTGGTCAGCCGGGACCGGGCGCGGGAAGCAGGAGTGGATGGTAGTCTTGATACTGCGACAACGCCGAGCGCCTACCGGCGGCTCGTGACTGCGGGCGAATTAAATCCCGACCAAGTCAACGCCGCGCTCGCCGCGCGTTTTGGGATGGGCACGGTTGAACTGGGGCGGGAAACGATCGCGGCGGAGGTGCTGGCGTTGCTTACGCGAGAACAGGCCGCGCATTATCAATTACTGCCGCTGCGAAGGCATCACAGTGTGCTTGAAGTCGCGATTGCGGATCCTTTGGACACAGATGGCGTGGACGCGTTGGCTCATCTATTGCATGTGAGCGTGGAACCACGACTCGCACCGCGGGAGGAAGTGCTTCGGGCGATCGACCGTTATTATGGCGCGGCGCCAGTGGATGATTATGCCTCGCCGGAGCCGGTGGCGACCGCTGCGAACCGGGAAGCGGGGGGCGCCGAGGAAAATAGCACATCCGACGCGCCGATCGTAAAGCTTGTGCACGACCTGATCGCGAAAGCGGTGGCCCAGCGCGCGTCTGATATTCACTTGGAACCGCTGGCGCGCCAGTTTCGCGTGCGCTACCGGATCGACGGCATGCTTATTAACGCCGCCGCACCGCCCAAGCGCCTGCAGGCAGCCGTGATTTCGCGCGTCAAGATCATGGCGGGCATCAGCATCGCGGAAAAACGCCTGCCGCAAGATGGGCGTATCCAGATCTTGTTGGATGGTCGGCCGCTTGATTTGCGCGTCTCCACGATCCCCGCCTCGCACGGCGAGGGGATTGTCATGCGCATTCTTGATCAACAAACGCTACGGATCGGCTTGGGCGAGCTGGGCTTCATGCCTGATGACCGCGCCGCCTTCGCGCGGTTGATCGCGCAGCCTGACGGCATTTTGTTGGTGACCGGCCCGACCGGGTCCGGGAAGACCACCACGCTCTACAGTTGTCTGCATGAGCTCAACCAGCCGGACCGCAAAATCATCACCGTGGAGGATCCGGTGGAATACCAGTTGAGCGGAGTCAACCAAGTGCCGGTGCGCGCGGAGGTGGGCATGAGTTTCGCCGCGGCGTTGCGCGGGATGCTGCGGCAAGCCCCCAATATCGTGATGGTGGGAGAGATTCGCGATTTGGAGACCGCCGAAATCGCCATCCATGCCTCGCTCACCGGCCACATGGTTTTTTCAACCCTGCACACGAATGATGCGCCCGGGGCGGTGGGGCGGCTGATTGATATCGGGGTGAAGCCCTTTCTGGTTTCGTCCTCCCTGCGCGGTGTGCTGGCCCAACGTCTGGTGCGCAAAGTGTGTGAGTCGTGCTCCCGCCCGGTCGTCCCCACCGCGCAGGAGCTCGCACCGCTTGGCATCACACCGATGCAAGCGCAAGACGCCGATTTTCGCCGCGGAGCCGGCTGCGTGCAATGCCACCATACCGGCTATTTCGGGCGCATGGGGATTTTTGAACTACTCATCGTGGATGACGGGCTGCGCCAATTGATCCACGCCGGGACGAGCGCCGCGCGACTGCGCCAACACGCCCGGGGCATGGGTATGCGCAGCCTGCGCGAGGACGGTGCGCGCAAGGTCATCGCTGGTTTGACCACCGTCGAGGAAGTCGTTTCCATCACTCTAGGCGATTCCGATTAACCCTCATCCTTTCACCCCATGAGTTATGAAATGAACGACCTGCTCGACCTCGTGGTTGAGCAAAAAGCCTCCGATCTCCATCTCCAAGTAGACCAGCCACCCACGTTGCGCATCAGTGGCAGCATGGTGCCGATCGAAGGCGAGCCATTGGCGCCCGCCGACACCGAGCGATTGATGCTGTCAATCACGCCGGACCATCATGTGCAGAGTGCCAAGCTCAACGGTGGCGCCGATTTCGGCTTCGCGTTTCTCGACAAGGCCCGTTTCCGCGTGAGCGTGTTGAAGGCCAAAGGCAGCTATGGCATGGTGCTCCGCCAGATTCCCAACAAGCTGTTTGGCCTGCGCGACATCGGCCTGCCCGACAAGATTCGTGAGTTGCTCTTTCGTCCGCGCGGGTTGATTTTGGTTACCGGTCCGACCGGCTCGGGTAAATCCACGACCCTCGCCTCGATGGTCAATTACATCAATGAGAACCGCGACGGACACATCATCACGATTGAGGACCCCATCGAGTATTACCACAACCACAAGCGGTGTGTGGTGACGCAGCGCGAAATCGGCAGCGATGTGCCGAGTTTTTCCGAGGCGATCCGCCGCGCGCTACGCCAAGACCCCGATATCATACTCGTGGGTGAAATGCGCGACCTCGAGACCATCGAGGCCGCCATCAGCGCCGCTGAAACCGGCCACTTGGTCTTCGGCACGCTGCATACCAATAGCGCGGCGAAAACCATTGACCGTATTGTGGACGCGTTTCCGGCGAACATGAAGGACATGATCCGCACGCAGCTCGCCTCTTCGGTCCAGGCTGTTATCTCCCAGGTGCTCTGCAAAAAAATCGGCGGTGGCCGCGTGGCCGGCTACGAGATCATGGTCACGACCACCTCGATCGCCTCGCTCATCCGCGAAAATAAAACCTTCCGCATCCCGTCGGATATTCAGACCGGCGCGAATCTCGGCATGATTACCATGGACACCCACTTGATGAGCCTGTTCAACAAAGAGCTCATCACAGCGGACGAAGCGGTGGAAAAAGCCCAGGACCCGATTGTCATGCGCGACAAGCTCATCGCGGCGGGAGCGACGCTCAGGGCGCTCTGATTTTCGCCGCACATGTTCGCCAGCAACAGCCAGGCGGTTTGCGCGGTGCTGGGCTCGGGTGAGCGCGCCATTGCGGCTGCGCTGTTGCAGGAGGCGCTCGACGAATACGTGACCACGGGCAAGGCGGTGGCTGAGGTGGCGGTTGATCGTGGCTGGTTGACGCGGCGCGAATTACTCGACCGCGTCGCGCAGGCGCTCGACTGGCCGCGTGCCGAAATCGCGGAGCGGCAGATTGGTCCTGAACTGGCGGCGGCGCTCAGCCCGGAGATCGCGCGCAACTACGGTGTGGCACCCTGGTCGATGACCTCGCAGCGCATCGAACTGCTGGCGGTGGATCCCTTTAACCATCAGATTGTGGATGATCTGGCGTTTGCACTGGGGCGCGAAGTGCGCTTGGTCGTAGCTGACCCCGATGAGGTGGCCGCGGTGATCCGAAAAATTTACGGCGAGGACGACGCACGCTTGGGCGACGTGTTGGCCGGGATTGAAACGGAGCAATTCTCAGACTCGGAGAATTTGGGGGCGACCGATCTGGCCGCCATGGCGGGGCAGGCGCCGATCATCCGCTTTGTGAATTTGGTGCTCGCGCAGGCGATTCGTGATCAGGCTTCCGACATTCATTTCGAGCCATTCGAGCATGACTACCGCATCCGCTACCGTATTGACGGCGCGCTTTACGACATGGCCCCGCCACCGCGGCAGCTGGCGCTGCCGATCGCCTCGCGCATCAAGGTGCTGGCCAATCTCGACATCGCCGAACGTCGGGTGGCGCAGGATGGCCGCATCAAGATCATGCTCTCGGGCCGCACCGTGGACCTGCGCGTTTCGACGCTGCCGACCCAGTTTGGGGAGAGCGTGGTTTTGCGGGTTTTGGATCAGGATGCCGTGCGGCTCGACCTAGCTCAACTAGGGCTGCCATCCGACATCGCCGCCGACATCGCGGAAGTCATCCGGCGGCCCAACGGGATTTTCATTGTCACGGGACCGACCGGCTCCGGCAAGACCACCACGCTGTACAGCGGGTTGCGCGCCATCAACACGCCGGAGGTAAAAATCCTCACCGCGGAAGATCCCGTGGAGTATGAAATCGAGGGGGTGATGCAGGTGCCGGTGCGCGCGGCAATCGGCCTCACTTTCGCCGCGGCGCTACGGTCGTTCCTGCGTCAAGATCCCGATGTGATTATGGTCGGCGAAATCCGCGACTTGGAAACCGCGCAAGTCGCGATCCAAGCCTCGCTGACCGGGCATCTTGTGCTTTCAACTCTGCACACCAACGACGCTCCCGGAGCCGTGACGCGTTTGTTGGACATGGGCGTGGAGCCGTTTTTAATCGCCTCTAGCTTGGAGGCGGTGCTCGCACAGCGCTTGGTTCGGCGCATCTGTCGGCATTGCAAGCAGGCCTATCAGCCTGACGCATCCTGGCTCGATCAAGTCGGGGTGGACCGACGTGCGGTGGCGGGCCGCCCGTTTTATCGCGGCGCCGGTTGCGCGCATTGCCACCAATCGGGCTATCAGGGGCGACTGGGGATTTTTGAATGGCTGCGGCCGGGTGAATCGATTCGTGAGTTGATCATGCAGCGGGCCCCCGGCTTGTCTTTGCGGCAGGCGGCCATCCGGCAGGGCATGCGCACTTTGCGCGAGGACGGTTTGCGTGCCGTGCTCGATGGTGAAACGACCATCGAGGAAATCCTTAAATACACCTAATCATGGCGCGTTTCAGCTACACTGCGATAGAGCGCGCAACCGGACAGGAGACCACAGGCGTCGTGGAGGCCGTCAGCATCGAAAGTGCGGCGGCGACGCTCAAGCAACGCGGTTTGGCACCGTTGGACGTGCAGCCAGTGGACGCACCCTCGCGAGCCACCGGCACAGGTGTGTCGATGGCACGGCCCAAGCGCCGCACGTTCGCATTGGGGCGTATTCTGCGTCCCAAGGAACTAGCTGT
>JADLBI010000225.1 GCA_020847775.1 Opitutaceae bacterium | reverse complement strand
GATTTTCGTAGGCGAAGCGCAGCCAACGTTCGCCAAAGATGCGCTCGGTCTCGAGCGTCTTGGTGTAGCGGTTGAAAAAGCGAATGGGGTCGGCGGACATGGGCGGACAGGTTCAGGTAAAGCCGCCGCGGCGCAAAGGAGAAAACACCGGAGCGCGCAAAGTCACGCCACCGGTGGTGTGACTTTGCGGATGCGCAAGCGGCGTGGACCGCCCGGCGTGCGCCAGACAAAAGTATCGCCCGCCGCAAAACCGATGAGGCCCATGCCGATTGGCGCCAAAATGGAAATTTTGCCCGCCGCCGCATCCGCGTGTTCCGGATAGACCAGCGTGTAGATATCCAACTCCCCGCTTTCGCAGTCTTCGATTTCCACACGCGATCCCATGACCACGACATCCGTAGGCATCAGGTCGGAGGCCAGCACCTCGGCACGCTCCAGTTCGTCGCGGAGCGGCTGCAAAGTCCCGCGCTGCTGCGGCTGGGATTTGATCACGATGTCGAGGAGCAGGCGCAACCGTTCGTTATCCGTCTGGGCGATACGCAGCTTAGGCAATGTGGATGTGTCTGTTTTCATGATGAGAAATGAGGATTCAGGAATGGGTTCGCGGTGGAGGATATCCGTCGGGGCCTGCCAAAGTCCGGGCAATGGCCGGGGCGGAGAAAACCGGGCGGCGACGCCGCGCAAAGGCATCCGCGCGGCCGCCGTCAACTAGGAGGCGGTCGCGTCAGGTAAGCACTTGCCTACTCGGCAGGACCAGATGCAACGGTTTCACGCCACCCACCGTGCGCAATAACGTCCGAAGCACAAGCTCGAAGGCGTCATTGGCACCGTGAGATCCAACAGAATTCACCCCATCACCAGCGCGTTGTCCTTGACGGTGAACTTCACCTCACTGCCTTCGGCGACTTCGCCGCTGATGAGGGCGCGGGCGAGCTTGGTCTCTATCTGGCGTTGCAGGAAGCGCTTGAGCGGGCGCGCGCCGAAGACCGGGTCGTAGCCCTTCTCGCCGGCCCATTCCTTGGCCTTTTGGTCGAGCACCACGGTCACGCGGTGGTCGGCCAAGAAGCACAAGCCCGAAGGCGTGACAGTCGCGATCAGCCCAGCCATCAATCATGGCGCCTTTTTGATCCGCCACCGCTTATTTCCCAAGCCCGCGCTTGCGCCGCCTCGCAGGCCTTGCCATCCCTGCCCTCGCAGCCCAGCCATTTCACCGACCTCTCAAGCCATGAACACCCTGATTGACCATCAACGCCCGGCCATTGCCGCGCTGTGTTCACGCTTCGGGGTGCGGCGGCTCGATCTCTTCGGTTCGGCTGCTACGACAAGGGGCTTCGACCCGACACGCAGCGATTTCGATTTCGTGGCGGATTTCACCGCACCCGCGCCCACGCCGGAATATGCCGACCGCGTGCTGGGTTTTGCCGAAGCCTTGGAAGAGCTTTTGGGCCGACGGGTGGACCTCGTGACCGCCACCGCGCTGCGCGGAAGCTCCCTCGCCCGGACGATTGCCGCGTCGCGACACACGGTCTATGATTCCTCCCGGACAACTGCTGCGTGACATCGCGGACTCTGGCCGGACCATCCAAGGTTGGTGCGCCGGGAAGACCTTCGGCGATTATGAGGCCGACCGGCAATTGCGGCGCGCGGTGGAACGCGAGTTTGAGATTATCGGGGAGGCCCTGGCCCGTCTCGCCCGGGTGCATCCGGCGCTGGCGGAACGCATCGAACACCTCCCGCGTATCGTCGGGTTTCGCAACCGCATCATACATGGCTACGATGCGATTGATCACGCAACCGTCTGGGGCGTGCTCACCGGCCATTTACCGGCGTTGCTCGCGGAAATCGCCCATCTGATCGAAGATCACGGTTGAGCTTCCTGTCCCCTCCAATTTTCAACCCAGGCCTTGGCGAAAAGTCTCACCCCATCACCAGCGCGCCGTCCTTGACGGTGAACTTCACCTCGCGGCCCTCAGCCACCTCGCCGCTGATCAGCGCGCGGGCGAGCTTGGTCTCGATCTGGCGTTGCAGGAAGCGTTTCAACGGCCGCACGCCGAAGACCGGGTCACACTCCGTTCCGAGTCAGTCCGGGCTGCCTGCCCTAGGCGGGATTACGGGTTGGATTTAGAAGCTTGGAAAAGCATCCGACGCCATTAGGGTTCGATTTATGAGTTCGCTGACTCACGCCTTGATCGAGGAAATCAAAACCGCGCCGGAATCGGTCCAGCGTGAGGTGTATGACTTCCTCTCCTTCCTGAAGGTTCGCGAAAAAGGCGAGGGTCGCGAAAATCTGCTGCCGCTGGCGCAGAGCGCTTGGGCGGCGGACTGGGACACGCCGGAGGAAGACGCGGCATGGCGCGATTTGTAAGCGGCGAGGTCGTGGTGGTGCCGTTCCCCTTCACGGATCTCGCGAGCGCAAAGGTTCGCCCCGCACTCGTGCTGGCCGCGCTGACTCGCGGCGACCTGATTCTATGTCAGATCACCAGTCGGCCGGGCGGTCATCCGATGGCCGTGGCCATCAAGGCGACGGACTTTGTTCCGGGCGGTGCGTTGCCGCTGGACAGCTTCGCCCTGCCTCATCGGGTGGTGACAGCGCATGAAGCGGTGGTGCGCCGCTCAGCCGGCCGCCTGTCGGTGGCCAAGCTGAACGAAGTGCGGGAGCAGGCCTGCGCGATCATCAGGGAAGGCTGACCCGTTCGCATCAAACCGACGTCTCACCGCATCACCAGCGCGTTGCCCTTGACGGTGAACTTTACCTCACTGCCTTCGGCGACTTCGCCGCTGATGAGGGCGCGGGCGAGCTTGGTCTCAATCTGGCGTTGCAGGAAGCGCTTGAGCGGGCGCGCGCCGAAGACCGGGTCGTAGCCCTTCTCGCCGGCCCATTCCTTGGCCTTCTTGTCCAACACCACGGTCACGCGGCGGTCGGCCAGGCGTTTGTTCAGGTCGGCCAGCAGCAGGTCCACGATCATGATGATTTCCTCCAGCGTGAGCGGTTTGAAGAGGATGGTCTCGTCAATGCGGTTGAGGAACTCCGGCCGGAACGCCTTGCGCAGTTCCGTCATGATGCTCTCGCGCACGCTCTCGGGAATGGTCGCGCCCGTCACCCCGTCGAGCAGGAAGCGCGAGCCGAGGTTGGAGGTCATGATGATGATCGTGTTCTTGAAGTCCACGGTGCGGCCCTGCCCGTCGGTGAGCCGTCCGTCGTCG
>JADLBI010000224.1 GCA_020847775.1 Opitutaceae bacterium | reverse complement strand
TCGGAGCCGTCGAGGATGCGGTTCATCTCCTCGCTCGGCTCGGCCATGGAGCATCGAAACGCCAGGCTGTCGCCGCGCGCGTATTGCAGTTGCATGAGGTAGCGCGTTTTCGTGCCGGTGTTGGGCCGGCCGCGGTGCCAGGTCTGATGATTGAACAGATAGATATCGCCGGCGCGGCAGTAGATGGGTTCCACGCCGCGGCCTTCAAACACGAGGTTGTCCACATCGGGCAGGCGGCCGGAGTAGTGGCTGCCGGGCACGATCTCGGTCGGTCCATCGTCGAGGGTTTGGGTGTCGGAAAGGGCGACTTGCACACTCAGCCAAATGAGCGGCAGGCGCGCGCCGGCGGGCCAGCGCGGCACTTCCGGCGGGAGCGGGTGTTCGAGCTTGTTGCAGTCATCCACATGCCAATTCGAGACGGCCTCGCCGGGTTTGTTGCGAATGACGTTTTGTCCGCAGAAGCGGCATTCGGGTCCGAGGATTTGTTGCACGAGCGAGTAGATGGGTTCGCGAATGAAGAGGCGCGCGAAAGCGATGTCCTCCTTGTGTGGCTCGCGCACGACAAACCAACCCTTGCTGGCGGCCTGCACGGAGGGGCGGTTGGCGATTTCGTCGGTGAGGGCGCGGAGCGCGGCGCATTCCTCTGCGCCGAGGACGTTGCGCACGATGGCGTAGCCGTCGCGGTGAAAGCGATCGAGGATGCCGCTGGTTTCCTGCTCGGAGAAGGGTTGGGTCAGCATGGAGTGGGGATTTCGGGGCTAGCGTAGAGAGGCGATGCGCGGCGAAGACAAGCCCGCTCACGAAAAAGTCATGAAAATTCTTCCGCCGCTTTCCCGCGTTGCCAGCGAAGCGATTAACCGCTGAACATGGCGACATGTTATTCGGTTCCACTGAACGAATCCGCTGCGGGGTGGCTGGCGTGGGTTCACTTGGCCAGCATCACGCCCGCATTTACGCCGCGCTGCCCGGCGCCGAATTGACGGGTGTCTTCGAGACGAGCGATGAACGCGCGGCGGAAATTTGCGCCAAATACAACTGCCGACGCTTCGCCACGCTGGAGGAATTGGGTGAGGCCTGCGATGCGGTCTCGGTGGTCGTGCCCACGGACAAACACGAGCAAGTCGCCCTGCCGTTGCTGGCGCGAAAAGCGCATTTGCTGATCGAGAAACCGCTCTGCGCGAGCTTGGAGGAGGCCGAGCGTGTGCTGGCCGCAGCGCAGGCCAACGGCTGTCTCGTGCAGGTGGGCCACATCGAGCACTTCAATCCGGTGATGAGTTTTTTGGAAAAGCAGGTGGGCGCGCCGCAATACATCACGGCCGAGCGGCTCGCGCCGTATCAACCGCGCGGCACCGAGTTCGGCGTGGTGCTCGATCTGATGATTCACGATATCGGCATCGTGTTGGCGTTGGTGAAATCGCCGATCAAACGCATCGACAGCGTGGGCGTGACGGTGCTTTCGAAGGGCGAGGACATCGCCAACGCGCGCATCGAGTTTGCCAACGGCTGCGTGGCCAACCTGAGCGCGAGCCGCATGAGCACGAAGAAGCAGCGCGAGATCCGCATCTTCCAATCCGACGCCTACCTCTCGCTCGATTTCATGAATCAAGCCGGGCACCTCGTGAAGAAGAGCGACATCATCGCGTATGGTTTGAAAATGAAAGTCGGCCTCGTGAAGGCGGGCGACCTGAGCGCGATTCCGGTGAAGGATATTCCGATCGAAAAAGGCGAGCCGCTGGCCCTCGAGCTCGCGAGCTTTGTCGAGAGCGTGCGCGAAGCCAAACAGCCGAAGGTCGGCGCGGCGCTCGGCAAGAGCGCGCTCGAAGTGGCGATCACGATCACGGATCAAATCCGCAAAGGGCGGGGTTAATTTCTAGGTAGGGCGCGACCGCTGGGCGCGCCACGAAGAGCAACCATGATACGAAAACGCAAATTTCTGCCGCACGGCATTCCAGAATGGGTGCAATCAGGGGCAGTGTATTTTTTGACCATTTGCTGCAAAGTGAGAGGCAACAACGCGCTATGCTCTGCGGAGAGCGCGAACGTGATCTTTGAAGCTACGGGATTCCGGCATAAGGCGAACAAATGGTATGTGCATTTGTTGCTCCTGATGCCTGATCATCTTCATGCTTTGGTTTCGTTTCCACGGGTGGAAAGTATGCGCAAGGTGGTGTATGGATTCAAAGAAATGACAGCTAAACGTAGCAGTGTGACTTGGCAGCGCGATTTCTTTGAGCATCGCTTAAGGAGCGACGAATCGTTTGATGAAAAAGCACATTATATTCGGATGAATCCGGTGCGGAAGGGCCTTGCGGAAGCGCCTGAAAAGTGGCCGTGGGTTTGGCGGGCGGATAATAAGCCCGGCGGGCCCAGCGGTCCCGCCCTACCTGTGGTGGTGAATTCATGAGCGAAGCCGCCGCACAGTTGCCCTTTCGTTTGCCGGCGCCGGAAGGCGGGCGACCGGACTTGCTGATGATCGCGGGCGAACATTCCGGCGACGAACACGCGGCGCGCGCGGTGCGGGAGCTGCGGGGAAAAAATCCCGCGCTCGCGATTTGCGCCTTGGGCGGACCGAATCTCGCGGCGGCGGGCGCGCAGGTGTTGCACGACCTCACGGCGAGTTCGGTGGTGGGGTTTGTGGAGGTGCTGAAAAGTTATTCGTTCTTCAAGGCGCTGTTTGAGGAAACGCTGCGCTGGATCGCGGAGCACCGGCCGCGCGCGGTGTGCTTGGTGGATTATCCGGGATTGAATTTGCGTCTGGCGGCGGCGCTGCGTGAGCGGGGTATCTCGGTCAAGGGCGGCGGCGACGTGAAACTGCTTTATTACATCTCGCCGCAGATTTGGGCGTGGAAAGGCAAGCGGCGGTTCATCATGGCGCGTGATCTTGACGCGCTGGCGGTGATTTTCCCGTTTGAGGTCGAGTGCTACCGGGACACGGATCTGCCGGTGGAGTTTGTGGGGCATCCGTTCGTGGCACCCGATTATGTCTCGCCGGTGGCGTATGATCCGGCGGCGCCGATTCTATTGCTGCCGGGTAGTCGCAAACAAGCTGTCGGGCGCATCCTGCCCGTGCTGTTGAACGGCTTGGCGGCGCATGATGCGAACGCGGCGGCGACGATTCTTTATCCGAGTGATGCGGTGCTGGAAGTGATTCGCGCGGCAAATCCTCCCGCGCACATTCGCTGCGTGCCGACCGGCGGTGAACCGGTGCGGGCGAGCGCGGTGCTGACGAGTTCGGGCACGATGTCGCTGCACTGCGCGCTGGCGGGCATCCCGGGCGCGATCGCGTATCGCACGAATCCGCTGACGTATCTGCTCGCGCGGTGGTGGGTGAAGCTCGACTACATCGGCATCGCTAACCTGCTGCTCAAAGAGGCGATGTATCCGGAGTTCATTCAAGGCGCGGCGCGACCTGAGGCTTTGGCCAGGGAGCTGCGTGCCTGTTTGCGAGATCCTGAACGGTTGACGCGCACGATGGGGCTTCGTCAACGCTTGGCGGCCTTACTCAATCAACCTGCTTGCGGCACGGTTGCGCATTGGCTGGCGGTCCGCCTAGCTTGATACTTTCGCCCTCAATATGAAATCCGAAATCCAAGGCGCTGGGGCGAGTCGCGTGGTCCAACGCGGAGCGCATTGGCTGCCATGGGTCGTGCTTGGGGCGGGTTGCTTGGGAACGGTGCTCACTTGCGTGCTGATAGATCGGGGCCAGCAGCGCATGGAGCAGGAGCGGTTCATGCGTCAGGTGGCGCGGATGGAGGCCGCGATTCAGGAACGGTTTGTCACGGTTTCAAATCTCCTGCGCAGTGCGCGCGCGTTTACCTGGGCAAGTGAGGAAGTGACCGATATGGAATGGGCGCGATACTTCCGCTCCATACAGACGCAATTCACCGACGG
The DNA here is from genome assembly GCA_020847775.1 of Opitutaceae bacterium. Taxonomy (GTDB): domain Bacteria; phylum Verrucomicrobiota; class Verrucomicrobiia; order Opitutales; family Opitutaceae; genus Cephaloticoccus. The sequence continues at coordinate 694 of JADLBI010000224.1, read as the reverse complement.
CATTGTAGGCTTGGGTTACGTGCGGAAGATTGCTCGGACAGATGCGGACGCGTTTGAACAACGCCTACGCGCGGCGGGCAGCAAGGATTTCGAGATTGATCGCCGGGGCACTGGCGACTGGCTCTACGTCGTCACCGCGATCGAGCCCCAAGAGCGCAACACCAGAGTGTTGGGGTTGGATGTGGCGGCGGGCAACACCCGGCGCGAGGCCGCGGAGGCCGCGGCGCGAAGCAACGCGCTAGTGCTCTCGCGCCGCATACGGCTGGATTATGAATCCAGAGAAGTGCCGGGGTTCTTGCTCTTTCTACCGATCTACGCGGTTGGTGAAAACGACGTATTGCGGATGCCCGCGACTGATCGTCTCGCCGCTGTTCAAGGCTGGGTTTATGCGTCCATCCGGGTGGACGAGCTTTTGGCTGACATGCCGTTGCATGCCGCGGCCCAGCTCGAATTGACGGTGTATGAACGGGGGGCGGATAATCTGGTCACTTTGCTGCACGGCACTCATGCGGGTGATAGAGAGGTGCCCGCTCGGTATCCTGAGTTTAAGACCGTGCGTTCGCTGGGGCTGTTGGGTCGCGATTGGCCGATTTCCTATGGCAGCACGGAGGAATTCGAACAGCTTGGTGGCGCTTGGATGATCTGGGTGCTGGGCGCGGGTGGCTTGTTGACGAGCGTGATCGGCGCGGTGCTG
>JADLBI010000223.1 GCA_020847775.1 Opitutaceae bacterium | reverse complement strand
TCAAGAAGTTCGCAGCGCATCGATGCAAGTGCCCGGGGAACAGACCATCCCAGACTATAAGCGCGCCTTCGATCTCGGGTGCACGGAAGTTCATCGCCTTCCTGGAACAAGCCCAGATCATTCACCGGCCGGCGGCGCCGCTCGGTGAAGATCGCCTTCACGCCTATGCGGAGTGGCTGAGGCAGCACCGAGGGTCATCGGAAACGACCATCTCCGAGTACCGCGACATCATGAACCAGCTTCTACCCAGACTCGGTCCCGATCCCCGCAAATACGACGCCGCGCTTGTGCGCGGGGTGATCATAACCGAGTTCCAGCGCAGGAGCTCCGTCGATATGAAGCGTCATGTGACCGCGCTGCGGTCCTACTTGCGGTTTTTGATCACGCAGGATCAATGCGCGCCAACGTTGGATCAGGCAGTGCCAGGCGTGCGCCACTCGACGTATTCAAACATTCCCAAATTCCTTCCCGCAGCGACAGTAGAGAAGTTGATCAACTCGTGTGATATAGCAACTCCGGGTGGCATTCGCGACCGGGCCGTTTTGCTCCTGCTCGCCCGGCTTGGTCTTCGGGCGGGAGACATTGTGAAGCTGCGCATCGACGACATCGATTGGCAGCATGGCACGCTGCGCGTTTGCGGCAAGGAGCGCCGAGAGGCGACCCTCCCTTTGCCGCAAGATGCCGGCGATGCATTGTTGAGATATCTGACTGAGGCGCGCCCTGACGCCCCTTTTGACAAGGTCTTCTTGCACTCGAAAGCACCGCGCCAGCCGTTTTGCCGTTGGACCACGGTTGGCAAGATCGTTCGTCGGGCCTTAGTCCGCGCCGGCATCGATGATGCGCCTGCGCACGGGGCCCATCTACTCCGCCACTCGGCGGCCGCCACGTTGCTCGAAGTTGGGGCGCCTCTGGCGACGATCGGCACCGTTTTGCGCCATCGGAGTGTCCGCACGACGGCACATTACACCAGGGTCGATTTTCGAGCCCTCAGCCAGATCGCCCAGCCCTGGCCAGGAGGTGCCTCGTGCTAAGCCAGGACGTGGAACGCTATGTCACATCGAAGCGCGCTTGCGGGTATAAGTTCAACTACCCGGCCTACTCGCTCAAACGATTCGCGGATTATGCGATAGCCCATGGGGACCAATTTATCCGTGTTGAACGCGTGCTGGCGTGGGTGACGTCGGAAACGCCTTCGGCTGCGCGGCGGTGCAGGTTGGTTGCACGGGTACGCCGATTCGCGCTTGAAATGCAAGCCGAGGATCCGCGGCATGAAGTGCCGCCGAGGGATTGCTTCGGTCGCGCAAAATATTCCCGAAGATCTCCGTACATCTACACCGCCGATGAGATCGAGCGAATCCTGTATGTTGCACACCAGATGCCGCGGGAAGGCATCATCGCGCCTTTGACGCTCGCGACGCTGTTAGGTCTGCTGGCATCGGCCGGCTTGCGCATTTCGGAGGCCCTGGCATTGCAGTGCTCGGACCTCACGGATGATGGGCTCCTCATTCGGAAATCGAAAAACAATAGAAGTCGACTGATCCCGCTGCACGAAACAACCCGTGCCGCATTGGAAAAGTATCTCGGTGAGCGTGCACGTCAGGCGGTCTCCACCGAGGCTCTGTTCGTTTCCCGCAAGGGCCAAAGACTGCAGCACGCGGTCGTGTGGTGCGCGTTCCTGCGATTACTCGCGCGTACTGGTATTAGACCGCTGTCTTCCTCGACTGGCCCGCGCCTCCATGACCTACGTCATACGTTCGCGGTGCGCTCTCTGGAGCAATGCCAAAATGATCGGCGCGCGGTTACGCAACACATGATTGCGTTGAGCACGTATCTCGGCCACACGAACATCGCCGACACCTACTGGTACCTGCAAGCGACCGCACCCCTCTTGCGCAGCATTGCCGAGGCGGGCGAGGCAATGCACCGGGGAGGTACCGTATGACCGCACTGGCCGGCCACCTCAGCACCTTCCTGCGCGAGTACCTCCCCAAAGACCGGGCGGCGAGTACGCACACTTGCGAAGCCTACGCCTACAGCTTCATGTTGCTGTTGCGTTTTGCAGCCGAGCACCTGAGCGTCCGTCCTTCGGGCATCGATCTCACTCAGATCGATGCTCGCCTGGTGCTGGAGTTCTTGACGCATATCGAGAAGAAGCGCGGCAATACGGCGCGAACTCGCAACGCGCGTTTGGCGGCAATCAAGTCCTTCTTCCGGTATCTCGAATATCGTGAGCCGAGCTGTATTGAGCAGGCGCGACAAATCCACGGAATCCCGATCAAGAAAACCACCGAGGGCTTGGTCGCGTATCTGAAACGCGATGAAATCCAGGCGCTGCTTGATGCGCCGGACACTTCAACGCCATTCGGCTTGCGCGATCGCGCGATGTTGCACGTGGCGTACGCATGCGGTCTCCGGGTCGCCGAACTTGTTTCCCTTCGCCTGGACCAATTCGATAGCCGAAATCCCCCGTCCATCCGAGTGATGGGCAAAGGCCGCCGCGAACGTGTTCTGCCGCTGTGGAAGGAAACCACCGCTGCCTTGAACGCATGGCTCAAGGTGCGGCAGGCCAGCGGCGCTCCGGAGTTGTTCCACAACGCTGGCGGGCGGGCCATGACTCGCGCGGGATTCGAGTACATCCTCGATCAGCATGTCAGTGCCGCCAAGAAGAAGCAACCATCTATTGCGAAAAAGCGTGTCACGCCTCATGTCCTTCGACACAGTTGCGCCATGCACATCCTCCAGGCTACGGGCGACATCCGGAAGGTTTCGCTGTGGTTGGGACACGCGAGCATTCAAAGTACCGAGATCTATCTCAGAGCTGACCCGTCAGAAAAACTGGACGCTCTCGCCATGGGTGTTCCCCCGACGCTCAAACGCGGCAGATTCCAGGTCTCCGACAAGCTGATGGCAATGCTCAAGGAGGCCAGGAAAGCCGCGTAATTATGTAAAGTGCCAACCAACTGTTTTTGGCGGCGTTCGATTGTCGAACGCCGCCGACTCCGCATAATCATGGTCTCCGCATAGTTTCTGTTATGTGGTGCACCACATAACAGGAAGTAGGATCCGTCGCCAGCGAGCACCGACTCGATGCGTGCCGCCACGTCGCGATACCACTCCACGTAATCCTCGGGCGCCACCGGGCGGAATCCGCTTTCAGGATCGTATTCGCGCCGCGTCGCGTACGGCGGCGAGGTGACGACCACATTTGCCTTCCGGCCTTCGAACAACCGGGCAATCACCGAGGCGTCCCGGCAGTCGCCGCAGGTCAGCCGGTGCGGCCCGATGAGCCACAGATCGCCGGGTTCCGTCACCGCCTTCGTGGGCGGCTGCGGGACTTCCTCCTCGGCGGCGGCCGCGGGCGCTGCATCCGGCTCTGCCATCAGGTCAGCAAGCTCGTGCTCGCTGAAGCCGATGACGCCGAGATCGAAACCGTCGCTTTCGAGCGCCGCGAGTTCCGCGGCCAGGACTTCATCGTTCCACCCGGCACTGAGCGCCAGCCGGTTGTCGGCCAAAACATA
>JADLBI010000222.1 GCA_020847775.1 Opitutaceae bacterium | reverse complement strand
GCCCACGCTATGCAAGAACGGCTTGCCGGAGGATCAGGCATTGTTTCCTATGCCCACCAGTTTATCTTGGCGCGCGGGTCGATTCCCGCTTTGGAGAATCCCACTCGTGAAGCGCAGACCATAATATACCCTGACCAACCCACCAAACTGAACATGAAACCACTGCTAGTCCGACTGATCACCATTTTGAGCGTGCTGGCTCCTTGGCCGGCCTTCGCTCAGGGCACCCCGCCGACTCCCGCTAACGCCGAAGAAACCGTGCAGCTCGAAGCCTTCACGGTCACTGGCTCCAACATCAAGGGCATCGACACGGAGAAAACCCTGCCGGTCTCCGTCGTCTCCTTCGATGACATGACGGCCGCTGGTTACGGCACCATCTCCGAGTTTATCGAGGCGCTGCCGTTTTCGACCAACCTCTCCATCAACGATGCCGAAACCGGTCCCAATGGCGCGCGCGGCGACGTGGCCACGATCAATCTGCGCAACCTCGGCGCTGGCCGCACGCTCGTGTTGCTCAATGGCCGTCGCATGGCCGCCTACGGCGTCACGCCCGGCACGCCGCCCGTGCAGTTTGTCAACGTCAACGCCATCCCGCGTTCGGCGGTGAAACAGGTGGAGATCCTGCGCGACGGCGCGTCCTCCATCTACGGCTCCGACGCCATCGGTGGCGTGGTGAACTGGATACTAAAGGACAACTATTCCGGCTACGATGGTAGCGTGCGCTATTCGTGGGACACGACCACACTGCGTGAGCTCGATTTCTCGGCCTCCGCCGGCGCGACCTTCAACGGCGGCAAGTCCAGCCTTGGCGTGTTTTTTGGCTACTTTGACCGCGAGGCGCTCTACGCCCGTGATCGCGATTACGCGAAGGATGCTGACAAGCGTCCCTATGTCGGCGCGCCGTGGGACACCGTGAGCGCCTACAATCGCCGCTCCAGTTCCGGCCCCTACGGCCGGTTCACCGCCGTGACCGACACCGGCTCCAGTGTTTCCGTGCCCGGCGTCACCGCCAGCAACGGTCAGTTCCACTACAATCCCACCACCGGGCTGCGTGCCACCGGTGCCGGCCCGACGGCTTATTACAACTTCCAGCCCAACACCACACTCATTCCCAATGCCACACGCTACAACCTCTTCGCCAACCTCAAGCACGAGCTGAGCGATACATTGGCATTCTTCGGTGAGCTCTCCTACTACGAATCGCAATCGTCCGGCTACACTGATTCGATTCCGGTCTCCTCCGGCACCGACGGCGTCATCATCCCGAAGACCAACTACTACAGTCCCGTCGGCGTGAACTCCGGGGTCGCCACCCCGCGCAACGTCCTCATTCGCAACTTCCGCGTGAATGATGCCGGCCTGCGCACCTACGAGACCGATTCCGATAGCTGGCGTCTGCTGGCTGGCCTGCGTGGCGAATTGCCGCTCGACTCTTGGACCTGGGAAGCCGCCGCCATGCACATGCGCGGCCACGCCCATCAGGTCAACGGCGGGCACATCTCGCAGAGCCTGTTTGAACAGCAACTCGCGCTCAACACCCCCAACGCCTACAACCCCTTTGGCGCGCCCGGATCCAACACCGCCGCGCAGGTGGACCCGTTTGTCATCTCCATCTGGGATGACGGCGTGAGCAAGATGAGCTCGTTTGACGCCAAGGCCTCGGGCGAAATTTACGAGCTCTCCGGCGGCGCCATCCAGCTCGCCGTCGGCGGCGAATACCGCAAGGAGTCCATGCAACAGCGCAACGATCCCTATGGCCTCGCCGACGACGTCATTGCGCAGTCCGAACAGATCGATGTGGACGCCTCGCGCGATCTCTACGCACTCTACACCGAAGTTGCCGTGCCGTTGATCAGCGCGAAGAACCGCCGGGCCGGCCTTGAAAGCCTCAACTTTCGCGCCGCCGCCCGCTACGAAAACTACAAAGGCTTCGACGCGCTCAAGCCCGGCGTCGGCCTCGATTATCGCCCGACCGATTGGCTGATGGTGCGCACGTCTTACAACGAAGGCTTCCGCGCCCCGACCGTGGTCGAGCTTTACACGCCCGCCATCGGCCGCCGCAGTGAAGGCTTCATCGATCCCGCGCGCCCCGGTCAGCCCGACTCCGCCACCAACATTTCCAAGCGCGTCGTCGCCGGCGGCAACGCCAACCTCAACCCCGAGGAATCCGAATCGCGCAGCATCGGCGTCGTGATCGAGGTCCCCGGCGTCAAAGGGCTCACGCTCTTCGGCGATTATTTCCGCATCAAGCAGTTCAACCAGATCGATAACACCGATGCGCAAGACGAACTCGAGCTCGACGCCGCGCTCTGGGCCGCCGGCGGCGGGGCCAACCCGCTCGTCATCCGGGCCGCGCGCACGCCGGCTGATATCTCCGCCGGCATCCCCGGCGTCTTGGTCGAAGTTATCAGCACCTACCAAAACCGTTCCCTGCGTGAATTGCACGGCTTCGATGTGGGCTTCGATTATCGCGGCCCCAAGACCCGCCTCGGCCGCTTCGGGGGCAACGCCTCCGTGAGCTACACCAACAAGCTCATCACCATCGACGAGCAGGGTAACCTCTCCCACCTCATCCGCAGCAACGGCAACCCGCGCTTCAAGGGCACCGCCACGCTCAAGTGGGATCTCGGCCCCTGGTCCGCCTCGATCTCCGAGCGCGTGACCGACGACTACCTCGCTTCGACGACCTACTCGGCCGCGGGCCAGCGCCGCGTCGTGGACCAATACTGGGTCACCAACGCGAGCGTCGGCTACGCGTTCCGCGAAGGTTCGTTCAAGGGTCTGCGTCTGCGCGTCGGTATGAACAACCTTTTCAACGAGGCCCCGCCATTCTATCCCGCCAGCTCCAGCGGCTACAGCTCCGACTATTCCGATCCACGCGGCCGCGTGACCTACGTCGAGGCGTCGTTTAAGTTCTGAAGCGGCGCAAAGAAACCTGTAACCAGCCTTGTTGTCATTCTGAGCGTTAGCGAAGAATCCAGTGCATCCATCGCAGCGGGACACCTGCTGGATTCTTCGGCTTCACCTCAGAATGACAGGCAAGCGAAACGGCCACGTCTATATTTGAAATGCTCTAAGCCTGCGAGCGCATTGCCTCGGCGCGGCCTGTGCTCCACCGGTGCCATCGGATGAAACTCATCACCCTGCTTTCACTCTGTGGCCTTGCGTTGCCGCTGGCGGCGCAAGTGCCGGTAAAGATTGAGCCGGTCCTTGGCCAGCACGGCATGGTTGTCGCGGGGCACCCGCAAGCCACGGCTGCTGGACTGCGCGTGCTACGCGATGGCGGCAACGCGATTGACGCCGCGATCAGCGTCTCCCTCGCGCTCAATGTAGCCGAGCCCTACGGCTCCGGCCTCGGCGGCAAACTCATGCTGCTCTATTACGAAGCGGCGAGCGGCCGCACCTTCGTTGTCGATGCGATGGACGCCGCTCCAGAATCGCTCGATGTCGCGGCCTACTCAACCCGACCCCCTGCTGCACGCGCCTACGGCTACGGCTCGGTGTGCGTGCCCGGTCTCGCCGCCGGTCTCTGGCTGGCGCACCAGCGCTGGGGCACGCGGCCGTGGGCCGACGATGTCGCGCCCGCCATCACGCTCGCCCGGGAAGGTTTCGAGATTTTGCACAAGACGCGGCAGTTCTTCGCCGAACAGGAAAAGAAGCTGCGTGGCGGCGACGCCGAGATCGCCAAACTCTACTTGCCCGACGGCGCGCTTCCCGTCGTTGGCACCAAGCTGCCCAACCCCGATCTTGCCCACACGCTCGAGTTGTTCGCCGCGCACGGTCGCGACGGTTTTTACCGCGGGCCGGTGGCCGAGGCCATCGTGCGCGCTTCTGCGCCGGGCGGCGGGGTTTTGCAACGGGAGGATCTCGCCGATTATGAGGCGCGCCTCACCGAACCGGTCGCGATTGATTTTCGCGGCTGGCACCTCGTCGCCGCGCCGCCGCCCGCGACGGGCCCCGCGCTTTTTCTAACGATGCTCAAGGTGCTCGAAGAGCAGGATTTTTCCGGCGGGCCACTGCGCTCGGCCACGAATCTTGAACTGCTCGGTCGCGTGTGGCGTGAGGTCATTCCCCTCGTGCAGGCGCGCATCGCCGATGTGGAGCAAGCGCGTTTCAGTTTTGAAAAACTCGTCGCGCCCGACTCAATTGCCG
>JADLBI010000221.1 GCA_020847775.1 Opitutaceae bacterium | reverse complement strand
GAGCTTCATCGGCGCGAGTCCGGAGCGGCTCGTGCGGGTGCATGGCGGCATGTTGACCACCGAGGCGCTAGCCGGTTCGGCACCGCGTGGTAGTGATTCCGCCGAGGACGAACGGCTCGGCGCGGCCTTGCTGGCCAGCGCGAAAGATCGGCACGAACATCAACTCGTGCTCGACTCGATTGTGCGACGGTTGAAACCGCTCGGCTTGCAGTTGGAACTATCGTCGGAGCCGAGACTGCGCAAACTCGCCAACGTTCAACATCTGCACACTCCAGTGCGCGCGGCGTTGCCGGTCGGCGTGCGGGTGCTGGATGTGTTGGCGGGATTGCATCCCACGCCGGCGGTTGGTGGTGTGCCACGCGAGGCCGCATTGGCGGGCATCCGCCAAATGGAAAATTTCCCGCGTGGACTTTACGCCGGGGCGATCGGTTGGATTGACGGTCACGGCAACGGCGAGTTTTTCGTCGGCCTGCGTTCCGCGTTGATCAACGGCCACCGAGCGCGGCTTTACGCCGGGGCAGGCATTGTCGCGGCGTCGCAACCCGAGCAGGAACTGGCGGAGACCGAGCTGAAATTCATGGCGATGGAACGCGCCCTGTTTTCCCCATGAACCGCACGGAAATTGACGGGCGCTCGGTGAACACGCTGTGGGCGAGTGTGTTGGTTGTGACGCTTTGGCGGTGCGGTGTGCGGCAGGCGGTGGTGTCGCCGGGTTCGCGGTCAACGCCGCTCACGCTGGCCTTGGCGCGACATCCCGGCATCGAGGCGATCGCGGTGCTGGACGAGCGTTCGGCGGCGTTTTTCGCGCTCGGATTGGCGCGGCGGAGTTTCGCGCCGGTGGTGCTCGTGTGCACCTCGGGCACGGCGGGAGCGAATTATTTTCCCGCTGTGATCGAGGCGCAGGAGAGCGGGGTGCCACTGATCATTTTGACGGCGGACCGTCCGCCCGAAATGCGCGCGTGCGCCTCGGGTCAGACCATCGATCAGCAAAAACTGTTTGGCGCGAATGTGAACTTTCACCATGAGCTGGCCGTGCCCGAAGCGTCACTCGCGATGCTGGCGTATTTGCGGCAGACGCTCGCCCATGCCTGCCAAAGCGCACGGCAGCCGCAATTTGGTCCGGTGCATCTCAACGTGCCGTTCCGCGATCCGCTCGCGCCGATGTTGGATGAAGCCGTGGCACCAGTCGCGTCCGCGATCGGCGAGGAGTTCTTCACGCATCTGGCCCCGGCTCAGCTGGTGGACTTGGTGCCGGTCAAAATCTGGCCCCGTGGCGCATCACCGCGCGGCGTGATCGTGGCTGGGCCAGCCAGTCCGGAGAATGTAACGTATTATGTTACAAACGTGTCGGTGCTGGCGCGCGCGCTAGGCTGGCCGATTTTGGCCGACGGTATTTCGCCGCTGCGTCATGACGCGGCCAAGGATGCGCTCGTCATCACGGCCTACGACGCGATTTTGCGCAATCCGGCCATCGCGAATGAACTGCGACCACAACAGGTGCTTTGCCTCGGTGACTGGCCGACGAGCAAGGTGCTGCGGGCATGGATCGCATCGAGCGGCGCGGAAATCGTGCAGGTGAGCCAGCGGTCGGATAATCGCGACGCGTTGCATGGCCGCACACGACACTTGTGCGCGCCGGTCGAGGCGTTGGTCACGCCAAAGCGCAAGGCGCGCGCGACTGGTTATGCAGCGGTGTGGCGCAAGGCTGAGCAAGCCGCGCGGGCGGCACTGACGTCCGTGCCGCGTCTACGCGGCGGCATCTTCGAAGGCGACGTGGTGTCGACACTGGCGGACGTGCTGCCCAAGAAGACGACGGTGTTTGTGGCGAGCAGCATGCCGGTGCGCGATGTGGAATATTTCTGGCCCGCGACGATGAAGGGGCATCGGTTCTATTTCAACCGCGGGGCCAACGGGATCGACGGCACCTTGTCCACGGCGCTCGGTGTGGCGCATGGTGGCGTGCCAACCGTGCTGCTGACGGGCGATCTGGCGTTTTTGCACGACAGCAACGGCCTGCTTCTATCCGCCAAGCTGCGTGGCGCGCTGACAGTGGTGCTGATCAACAACCAAGGGGGCGGGATTTTCGAGCATCTGCCCGTGGCCGGGATCGGGTCGGCGTTTGAGGAATTTTTCGCGACTCCGCAGGAAGTGGATTTTGCCAAGTTGTGCGCCGCGCATGGCGTCGAGCATCGACTGATTCGCTCGCTCGCGGAATTGAAGCGCGCGGTCGGCGCGGCACCGCGGCAAGGGGTGCGCGTGCTGGAAGTGCGCACCGATCGCAAACGCGATGCCGCCATGCGCAAGCGACTCTTTGCGGCTGCGGCAGAGGCTACGAAGTAGCGCAGGCTTCCAGCCTGCAACGGAACAATCGAAGGCGGGTAAGGGTGCCTGCGCTACGCCGTCCCTCCCGTTACAACTGGATTGGCAGGCCGACCTCGATTATCTGCATCGGGGGCAGTTGGTAATAATCACGCGCTTGTCGCGCGTTGCGACTTAGGAAGGCGTAGAAATGTTTCTGCCATTCCCACATGCGGGCTTCGCCGCCGGTGATGACCATCTCGCGATTGAAAAAGAATGTGGCCTCCGATGGTTTCAGCGGCACGCCAGTCGCGCGGATTTGTTCGATGAGTGAGGCGACATCAGGCGACTCCATGTAGCCGTAATGCGAAATCGCCCGCCAGATGCCTTGGCCGATTTCGCGAACTTCGAGCCGCTCTTCCTTGGTGACATAAGGCACTTCGGCGGTGATGACGCTGAGTAGGACTACCGTTTCATGCAGCACCTTGTTGGCCTTGACGTGGTGGAGTAACACCAGCGGCGTGCCCTGCGGATTGCCGGCCATGAAAACGGCCGATCCGCGCACTCGCCCGACAAACTTGCTGGAGGCGATGTTGCGCAGTTCGGTCTCAGTGATTCCGTTGGCGTAAACGCGCCGGAATATCTCAAGTTTGCCGGATTTCCACGTATGCATGATGGCCAGCAAGCCCGCGCCGAGGGCTAGCGGTAGCCAGCCGCCATCCACGACCTTGTGCAGGTTGCCGTAGAGGAAACCGAGATCGATCAGCGCGAAAATCGCGCAAAGGGGCAGCGCCTTCCACCGCGGCCATTTCCACGCGTGCCGCGCGACCAGATAAAACGCGAAGGTGGTCACCGTCATCGCGCTGGTCACCGCGATACCATAGGCGGCGGCGAGATTGGCGCTGGATTGGAACAGCAAGACGATGGTGATGGAACCGATGGCGAGAGTCACGTTGACTAGCGGGATGTAGATCTGGCCTTGGTGTTCGGCGTTGGTGTGCAGGATTTTCAACCGCGGGAAGAATCCGAGCTGGATGGACGAGCGGATGAGGGAAAACGTGCCGGAAATCAGCGCCTGGCTGGCGATTACCGCCGCGAGGATCGAGAGCACCATCAAGGCGAGGCGGAGCGGCCCTGGCGGGGCGACGGCGAGAAAGGGGTTATCCACCAAGCCGCCGTGCGAGAGCACATAGGCGCCCTGGCCAAAGTAGTTGAGCGCGAGCCCCGGCAACGCCACGCCATACCAAGCGCGCATGATCGCCTTGCGGCCAAAGTGCCCCATGTCGGCGTAGATCGCCTCGACGCCGGTGATGGCGAGCACGATGGCACCGAGTAACGCGGTGATCAGCAATGGGTGGTCGCGAAACAGCACCCAGCCGTGCCATGGGTTTAGCGCCTTCAACACGATGGGCGTCTGGCAGATTTGCCAGAGACCGAGCGCGCCTAGGGCGACAAACCACACCAGCATGATCGGACCATAGACCCGGCCGATCGTTTTGCTGCCATGACTCTGAAACCAAAATATCCCGATCAAGACGAAGCAGGTGAGAGGGATCACCCAAGGCTTGGCCCCCGGGGTGAGTTGGGTGAGTCCCTCCGCGGCGGACAATACCGAGATGGCGGGCGTGATGACTCCTTCGCCACAGAGCATGCAGGCGCCAAAGAGGATGAAAATGGTGGTGAGACCGACGCCGGTGGTGGAGCGGTCCAATTTGGCCTTGGCAAACAACGCGAAGATCCCGCCCTCGCCGCGGTTGTCCGCGCGGGTCACGAATGTCAGGTATTTCCAGCTAACGACGATCACGAGGGACCAGAAAATCAGGGAGAGTATGCCCAACACACCTGTGGTGCGATCCTCCACGGGCAGAAACGCGATCGACTCGCGCAGTGCGTAGAGTGGACTCGTGCCGATGTCGCCAAAAACTACCCCCAAGGCCCCAAGGGCCAAGACGGCACCGACGCCCTTGCTGGCATTTTGCGGATGAGCATCCATTGCGGCCATCATTGCCGGTGTCGCGCCAACGTCCAACCAGATTTGAGGAGTGCATCACGGTGACGTAATATGTTGCGGCAGGCCCTGATTAGGTTTGCGCTGCGGTCATGCCGACCGAATGGAAAACCATTAAATCCTATTCCGACATCCTTTACCAAAAGGCCGACGGAATAGCCAAAATCACCATCAACCGTCCGGAGAAGCGCAATGCGTTCCGCCCGGAAACGGTATCGCAGATGTTTGAGGCTTTCGTGGACGCGCGGGAGGACCAAGCCATCGGCGTGGTGTTGCTGACCGGGGCCGGGCCGCACACGGACGGCAAATACGCGTTTTGCGCTGGCGGTGACCAGAGCGTTCGTGGTCACGCGGGCTACATCGGTGGTGACGGTGTGCCCCGACTCAACGTGCTCGATTTGCAAAAACTGATTCGCTCGATGCCCAAGGTCGTGATCGCGCTTGTGGCCGGCTACGCTATCGGCGGCGGACACGTGCTGCATCTCGTCTGCGATCTGACCATCGCTGCAGACAACGGCATTTTTGGCCAGATCGGCCCAAAGATGGGCAGCTTCGACGGCGGCTTCGGTTCCAGCACCCTCATCAGCACGGTGGGGCTCAAGAAAGCGCGCGAAATCTGGTATCTCTGCCGGCAGTATTCCGCGCAGGAGGCGAAGGAAATGGGCTTGGTCAACGCCGTCGTGCCGCTGGCCGAACTAGAGGCCGAGGGTGTGAAATGGGGCCGCGAGATTCTCCAACGCAGCCCGCTGGCCATCCGCTGCCTCAAGAGCGCGTTCAACGCCGAGACGGACGGGCAGGTCGGCCTGCAGGAGCTGGCGGGCAACGCCACCATGCTTTATTACATGACCGAGGAGGCGAAGGAGTTTCACGCCGCCCAACGCGAGAAACGTCCGCCCGATGCGGGACGGTTCCCCTGGTTGCCCTGATACTGCCGAGTGGCGGGATCAGCTCTGGTGGTGCGCGGTTGGCGCGCTGGCCCAGACGACGAGCCAGCCACTGGTTTGGTCCACATAGACTAGCGTGGACGCAGCCGGATTACCGGTGACGACATAGTCCACCTGTGCGAACGGCTCCGCCATGGGCGTGGGGTCCGGTTGGCGGCCACTGAAAAATATGAACGCGACGGCGGCGGCCGCGAGCGGCGCGCCGAGCCACAGCGATGGCGTGAAGGTGCGCTGGCGTGCTGGTGCGGGCTGCGCCAGCCGGTTTTGCACGGTGCGGATTTCCGCTTCGACGTTGGGCAGGGAGAAGGCTCGGGCATCACCGCACACCATCTCGCGCGCCAACCGCAACTGAACGGTGTAAGCGCGGCATGCGGGGCAACGAGTTAGATGCTGCTCCAAAGTGGCGCGCTGATCGTCGGTCAGCGCGTCATCCTGAACGAGCGTCAGTAGGTGCTGTGATTCACGACAGTCCATTTTACTCAGCGCCGGTCACGGCGGTCATGTCGATCACGCCGGCGATCGCCGTGGTAATGACGAGAGCTACCACGCCCATCCTCTGGCCGATCATAGTGTGCATAGCTGCCGTGACCACCGTTGCGTGCCACCCACACGCGTTCATGGCGGGTGTCGTAGTGGCCCGCAATATAGCGGCGCACGGGCCGGTTGCAGTGGTCGTAAACCACGGTCCAGCGCGGCGCGACCCAGACGCGGACCGGCCGGTAATCCCAGAAGCCACCGGCTTGGATGACGATTTGCGGACTGGGTGGGCAAGAGGGTGCAACCACGACATGGCCGCGGTGATGATCGTGATCGATTTGCGAGCCGAGGATCAGCCCGCCGATGAATCCACCGATGGCGGCGATTTCTTTGTCGCCGGCCGCGGCCGGCTTCGGGACAAAGAGCAGGGCCGAAGCGGCGAGAAGTGAAACTGTGGCTGTTTTGTTCATGATTTCGTCCTGTTTTGAGGGTTTGCTGATGGGACGAAACTGGTCGGGTGCTTTATTCAAAAATTTTCCGAAATTCTCAGCCGCCGGTCAAAATGATCGCATAAACCTCTTCACCTTGGCCGGTGGCAGGTCCGCCCAAAACCGCTGGAGCCCCGGGGCGAAGCGACAGGCCCGTTTCGATCAGGGTCTGGCCGTCTTGTTTCCAAGCGACCCGCAGACGCAGGCCGCGGGCAGGTTCCGCAGCGGAGATTTCTAGGCGTTGGCCTTGTCCGAGATTGATGACGCCGTCGCCGGGCACGGCCAGCGCCGCAGAGCCTTGGCCAACGAAACGATAGCTCTCGAAACGCAATATGCGTCGCAGCGTCGGTTCGTAGCGGGCGAGCCGAGGATCGGTTTGCCCGGGCTCGTTCGAAGCAGTGATGAGGATGGCTTGGACGGCAGCGCGGTCGGCGGCGTGTGCGTCGGTGACAACGCCGGCGAGGAGCAGCAACGGAAGGAATAGGCGCAGGCTTTTCATGATTTGATTCCTAGTTTTTGGCCCAGCATACGGCGGGCGTGATAGAGACGGGACATGACGGTGCCGACGGGGATTTTTAGGACAGCGGCGATTTCCTCATAGGAAAGCCCTTCGATCTCGCGCAACGCAAGCGCGGCGCGCAGGCGCGGCGGTAGCGTATCCAGCGCGCGGCGCGCGGCGGCGGCTTGATCCGAGACGCCCTCGGTTGGATCAGCGGTGACAGGACTATCTGTCTCGCGGAGGGTTTCGAGAGGCAAGAAGCGGTGATACCAACGGCGTCGTTTGCGTAGGTGATCCAGCGCGTGGCGCACCGCGATGGGGTGCAGCCATGTGGTGAATTGGGACTCGCCACGAAACTCCGGTAGCTGCATCCACACCGTGATCCAGATTTCCTGGCACACGTCGCGGGCATCGGCCTCGTGTCGCAAGATGGAGCAGGTCAAACGAAACATGCGCTCGTAGTGCAGCCGCATCAATTCGGCAAAGGCCGCTTGATTTCCGGCGCGGGCGGCCTCGATCAAAGCGGACTCCGGGGTTGATGCAGTGGCTGGCGACACTAGCGCGGATGACATCAACGCGGCTCTACTGGTTCCCGAGCGATGGGGTCCTCGTTTCCAATTTTCCGGGTGTCTCTCCTTCGGCCGTATCTGTCGAACTGCGCGAAAGCTTCAAGACTGGTAGGGCGCGATCGCTGAGCGGACAATCGCGCTCGGTCCGCGGGCCAACCCCACCTGCGCTACAGCGCCAAAGCCTGAACTTTTGCAGCTGCTGGTATAAATCCTACTTGCCGAGGCTGGCGCGTAGGTCGTCGAGTTGTCCAGCGGAGCCGAGCAAGACGTTGCGCGAGGCGATGAACTTGGCGTATTCGGCCATGAAAATCTTGCCGGGCGGACGGAAGTCGAATTCGCCGGACTTCTCCTTGAAAAATTCGCGATGCACACGGGTCCAGACGAGGCGGCCGTCGGTGTCGATGTTGACCTTGGTGACGCCGAGTTTGGCGGCGGGGAGGTATTCCTTGGGGTCCACGCCCATCGAGTCCTTGATCGTGCCACCCGCGGCGTTGATGCGGGCGACTTCGTCTTGCGGCACGGAGGAGGAGCCGTGCATGACG
>JADLBI010000220.1 GCA_020847775.1 Opitutaceae bacterium | reverse complement strand
TGGTAGGGTCAGCGCGAAAATTTTGCGGCTTTGCGAAAGTTGGGCGGGTGTGTCTTGGTGGCGGGTCATGTTTTCCGATCTTCGCGATCAATTCAGTCGGCCGTTGCGCGACCTGCGCATTTCGGTCACGGATCGCTGCAATTTCCGCTGTCCTTATTGCATGCCAAAGGATGTTTTTGGCGCGAGTCATGCATTCCTGCAAAACAACGCGCTCGCTACACGCGAAGAACTTGTGCGCTTGGTGCGCGTGTTTCGCGCGCTCGGGGTCGAAAAAGTGCGGTTGACCGGCGGCGAACCACTACTGCGAACCGATCTGGCGGAAATTATTCGCGCGCTGAAACACGATTTACGAGTGCCGGACGTGGCACTGACCACCAACGGTTGGTTCTTGGAAAAACAGGCGGCGGCGCTGCGCGAAGCCGGGCTCGACCGCATCAACGTGTCGGTTGATTCTCTCGATGAGACCAGGGCGGGCGTGATGAACGGCCTCGGCTTCAGCGTGGCCCGCGTGTTGCGCGGCATCGACGCGGCCAGCGCGGCCGGTCTGCCGGTAAAGATCAACTGTGTGGTTCAGCGCGGCATGAACGACGACGAGATCATCCCGCTGTGCGCTTATTTCCGCGCGCGCGGACACCCGTTGCGCTTCATCGAGTTCATGGATGTCGGCACCACCAACCATTGGCGGCAAGATCAGGTCGCGCCCGCCCTGGAGTTGATCGCGCGCATCAATAGTGAATGGCCACTGGAGCCGGCCGGGCCCGCCTATCGTGGCGAAGTGGCGGCGCGTTATCGTTACCGCGATGGGCGCGGCGAGATCGGCATTATCAGTTCGGTGACAGAGCCGTTTTGTAAGGACTGCCACCGCGCGCGACTTTCCGCCGACGGCAAGCTCTACACCTGTTTGTTTGCGGCCAGGGGTCACAATGTGCTGGGCCGATTGCGCGGGGGCGCGGATGACGCCGCGCTCACGGAATACATCGCTGGCATCTGGCGAGGTCGGAAAGACCGCTATTCCGACGAGCGAGCCGAACTCTTGGCCCGCCATGAATCGCGCCCAAAAATCGAGATGAGCTACATCGGCGGGTGAAGGAAAAGTGTAGCCTAATGGGTTACACTTTTTCGTGGTCACAGATATTTGGCGGCGCGGCCGAGGTAGTTGAGGGTCCAGATTTCCTTCCAGATGCGGTAGCGGCCGGCTTGGGAGATTTTGCCGAATTCTTCGCGCTCTGCCTGTGGATTGAGGAACCCGAGTTGTGTGTTGAGTCGGTCGAGCTCTTGTTGCTGGGCGTTGAGTTCGGCTAGTGGATCGCTCTCAAAGGCCACGGTGGTGTCGCCCACGAGTCGTTGGCGATGGCGGGCGAGCAGGCGCGGCAATGAACGGCGCCACGGCATGCGTTCGACCAGCCAATTTTCCGGGTAAAATCCCGCGAAGGGAATATAGAAGTTGTCCGTCACGATGCGGTAGCCATCCGCCGTGTGTGAAACCAGCGAATAGCACACGCCGACCAGACCGGCGGCTTGCGGCAGGAAGGTGATTTGGACGCGGATGCGCCCGTCGGCGTCTTGGTAAATGGAATTGCGCAAATAGATGCCGCCGCCGATCTCGGCCTTGTGGGCCTGCACGTGCTTAAAGCCTTGCGCGCGGAGCCAGTCGCGCAATTTCAGGAAGCGGGGCAGGGTGGGCCACTCTTCTCCACTGGCGTTGACGACATAACGCGGAAAGAGGGGCAGGGGGCTGACGCTCATGGCTTGAATGCCAAGCCACATGTAGAGCGTCTCTCCTAGAAACCAGACGAGCATGAACACGACGGTCAACACCCAGAACGGCCGGTTGATGAGATCAAAATCCACGCAGATCTGCGCCGCACCCAGGCCAAAGACCAACCAGCGCAGCCAGCGCACAAAAATCGCGACGACGGGCGAACCGGTGCGTTGGTTAACCTGCGCCATCACGATGGCGATGATGATGAGGCTGAGAACCAAGTAGGATGTTTCCATGGGGCGTGAGACGGCGGTGCGGCAGCCCGGCGGGCGGGCACCGCCCACGCGCCGGATTTTCCGGCCGCCGCGGTATCAGCTTAGGCGCACCGGCATGATCACGCAGATGAAGCTTTCCAGGGTCTTGAACACGCCCGGGCTGACCTCATCTTTGACCTCGAAGTAAACGTCATCCCGGGTCAGCGCGCGGAGCGGATCGATGATGAATTGCGGATTGAACGCGACTTGTAGTTCCGGGCCGGTGTAGCCGATGGCCATGGATTCGTGCGCTTCGCCAAAGTCGGGGCTCTGCGCGTCGATCTCGAGCAGATTGCTGGAGAGCTTGAGCTTCACTTGGTTGGCCTTTTCACTGCACACGAGCGCGGCGCGGTGCACGCATTGGAGGAAGAGTTCGCGCTCCAACTTGATGCGCTGGTGGGTCTCTTTGGGAATAACCTGTTGGTAATTCGGATAATTCCCCTCCACGACCTTCGTGTAGAGGTAGATGCTGTCAACCAAGCCGCTGGTGTCCTTGTTGGTCGCGATCTGAAACGCGGCACGGCGGTCATTGAAGTGGATTTTGACTTTGTCGCCCTTGTCGAGGAGGCGCAGGAGCTCGTTCACGGTCTTGGCGGGCAAGATGATCGCGCCCGCGGCGGCGGCGGGGACTTCCATCTCCTTGGAAATGTGGGCGAGGCGACGGCCATCGGTAGCGACGAGGGTGAGCTTGCTATCCTTAAAGTTGAAATACACGCCGTTGAGGATGTAGCGCGTCTCGTCGCTCGACTGCGCATAGGCGACGCTCTTGAGCATGTCGGTGAGCTCACTTTGGCCGAGGTTGCATGATTTCTCATCGCCCAGCTCCGGCAACGCGGGAAAATCCTCCTTGCCAATACCCATGATGCGGAAGTTCGAACCGCCGGAGGCCAGCTTGACCTGATGATTTGGCGAGGCGTCCACCGTGACGTCGATATTGGGCAGCTCGCGCACAATGCCGGCGAGACGCTTGACCGGCAGGGTGACGGAACCGGATTCCTTGACCTCGGCCTTGATCTGGCAACGGATGCCTAGATCGAGATTGGTGGTGGTCAGCGAGATCAAGTCCTTGTCCGCCTCGATCAACACGTTGCTCAGGATGGGCATGGTGGCCTTGGAACCGACCACGTTGAGCACTTGGGCAAGGCCGTTGGCGAAATGATCGCGATTGATTTTGAATTTCATGGGTGCGTGGGGGCGGACGAAAAGTGAGAACTTAACAAAGTCTAAAAGAATAGCTCTTCAATAATGAATTCCAACCGTATTCATAAAGGCGGCGAAAAACAGGAACAACCCCCCTGTTTTACCCATGAAAAAAAGGCGGTTTTTAGCCGTGAACAACATTCGAAAAACTCCGGACAACCCCGGGGTTATGCGCAGAAAAAAGATGTCGGCAAAAACCTCGCAGCTTGTTCACACAGATTCTCCCAAACCCTCGCGGCGTAGTTTGCGCGCTCGGTTGATGTGCCGGAATAGTCCGTAAAAAATGTAGCCCAAGGTGAGGACTAGCAGCGCCACTTCTTTGAGCACCACGACTAAACCCGCGATGACGAGAAACAGGATAAACGTGCCCATCTGTGTCGTGGTTTGCAGATCAATTTTCTTGCCACTGGGGTAGCGCACCCGACTGACCATCAACACCGCCACCAACACCATCAGAAACGGCAGCGCTAGCGCCCAGCGATTGAGGGATTTGTCGCTTTCAACCAGGGTGATCAAAAACAGCACCAGTGCGCCGACCGTGCCTGCCGCCGCCGGCACCGGCAGCCCCATGAAATCCTTGCTGGTGTCGACCGTGTCGCGGTGGAGCAGCGGGTTGGTGATCACATTGAACCGCGCCAGACGAATCGCCGCACACAGCAGATAGACGAAGCCGACGAACCAACCGACGTTGCGAAACCACATGATGCCCTGCGAGGGCGAGATAATGAAAAAAAACATCAGCAGCGCGGGCGCGATGCCGAACGAAATGATGTCCGCGATCGAGTCGAACTCCGCGCCAAACAACGATTCGCGGCCCCCCATGCGCGCCAAGCGACCGTCGAGCATATCAAAAGCCGCCGCGCCGAGGATAAACCACACGGCGATTTTATAGTGGTCGGTGGGCGAGCCGTCGAGATAGTGGCCGTCCGCCGCGGTCTCGGCCAAGCGGGCATGGATGCAGGTGATCACCGCCATGAAGCCGCAAAACAAATTTCCCGCCGTCATCAGGTTCGGCAAAAAATAAATGCGGCTCGCTTGGGTGACGTTATAGGGGTTTTCCGGGTCGTCGGGATCACCCGGCGGTAGGGTGGTGGGGTTGGGCATGGCTTACTTTTTGGTCAGGCTTTCGAGGTATTTCCAAAACTTGGAATGCTGCTCGACGAGCTGTTGCTCACTCACCGGCAGGCGATTGCGCAGCAGGAAATCCTCCAGGGAGTTTTTGTGTAAAATGTAGTGCGTGTGCAGGGTCTCGTCCTGCAAATCGAAATAGAATCGGTAATCCCCCGACCGCAGTCGGTAGAATTCCTTGCCGGCGCGCGTAAACTTGCCCAACGGCTCACGTGGATGTTCCAAATCCCCCGGCTTCAAGTTGCTGATCGGCTCGATGAGCTCCAGCTGCAGCAGTTTGTCGAGCTGGTTGAGCTCGCGCAGGCTTTGCTCGGAGAAAGTGACTTGATACATGTTGAGACAGAAGAAGGGGGTGGTTGTAACCGACGCTTGGACCGTGGCGTCACCAGGGCATCAACCCAGAAAACCATATTCCATGAAAAACTCATCACTAAATACCCTCTTTGCCGCCGCAACGCTATTCCTTGCGCCGACCCTGCTCTCGGCGCAACCCGCGCCCGATAAGGACACCCCGCCGCCCCGCGAACCACGCTGGGCTCGATTCGACGCCAACCAAGACGGTAAGCTCGATGACACCGAACGCACCGCCGCGAAACAGGCCCTGCGGGATAATCTCAGCAAAAATCCACGATTCCTCGAACGCGCCGACACCGACAAAGACGGCGCAATCAGTGATTCGGAGTGGGCCGCCGCACAAAAAAAGATGAAGTCCATGCGCCAACACCGGATGGAAAAGCGCGGAAAAATGCATCGAGCCCAAGCGGCCAAGCATCACCGCGGAGCCCTACTCAAGCGGTTTGACGCCAACCAAGACGGCAAGCTCGACGAGACCGAGCGCGCCGCCGCCCGGGCCGAGGGCGAAAAACGCGTGCGCGCCCACCTGGAAAAGCAACTCGCCCGCTTGAAAGCCGCCGATGCCGATGGCGACGGCAAGCTCAGAGCTTCGGAATGGGCCACAGCCAAGGAAAAGTTTCGCGAGAAGCGAGCCGAACGTCGTGGCGGACCGGAGCAGATGCCTCCGCCCCCCGAAGAGTAAAATTCACCACAACGCTTTCGGATTAACTCAGACGGCCGGCCGAAATGTCGGCCGTCGTTCGTGTTTTCAAGCGCGCCGCCCACAGTAAGCTCGGGGCATGGATGTCACGCTCTCCGATATTCGCGCCGCCCGCCGCCGCATCGCCGGTGGGATCATTCAATCGCCCTGTCCGGAATCAAGTCCGCTCTCCGAAATCACCGGCGCGCGCGTTTTCTGCAAACTCGACAACTTTCAGCGCACCGGCTCGTTCAAGGAGCGAGGCGCGCGCAACGCGCTGCTGCGTTTGCCCGCCGCGCGCCGCAAACTCGGCGTCGTCGCCGCCAGCGCGGGCAACCACGCGCTCGGTCTTGCGTATCACGGCAAGCTGCTCGGCATCCCCGTCACCGTGGTCATGCCCGACTACGCGCCGTTGATCAAGATCACCACCTGCCAACGACTCGGCGCCGACGTGATCGTGCAGGGCCGCGATTTCGTTGAGGCGCGCGCGCAGGCCGACACGCTTTCGGCCAAACACGGCTACACCTACATTCACGGTTTTGATCATCCCGACATCATCGCCGGGCAGGGCACGATGGGCTTGGAAATCCTCGAACAAGTGCGCCAGGCCGATGCGATCGTGTGCCCGGTCGGCGGCGGCGGATTGATCGCCGGGCTCTCGCTCGCGGTCAAGGCCGTGCGCCCGAAGGTGCGCGTGATTGGGGTTGAAAGCATCGCGACGGGCAATTTTACCGCGGCGTTGAAAGCCGGTAAGCCGGTGTTGGGGCCGCGTCGCCCCACCTTGGCCGACGGTCTGGCAACCCTCACGGTCGGGGCCAACGCGTTTGCGCTGGCCCGCGCGCACGTGGACGAAGTGGTGAGCGTGAGCGAAGACGCCATCGCGCTCGCGATTTTGCGCATGGTCGAGTTGGAAAAAACCGTGGTTGAAGGCGCCGCCGCCACGCCACTCGCCGCGATGATGTCGGGCCGACTGCCCGGGCTCGCGGGCCAGCGCGTCGTCTTGGTGGTGGGCGGGGGCAACATCGACCCCGCGGTTCTCAGCCGCATCATTGAGTGCGGCTTGGTGACCGACGGCCGCCTCACCCGGTTCACCGCCCGCATCTGCGACCGCCCCGGCGGCCTCGCGCGACTCACCCGCGTCATCGCCGAGTGCGGCGCGAGCGTGAAGGACATCGCCCACGACCGCGCGTTCAGTGGCTCCGACGTTTCCGCCGTGCACGCGGTTTGCACCGTCGAAACCCGCGACCGTGCCCACATCGCGACTCTCCACCGCGCCCTGAAGAAAAACGGGTTTCCGCTGGTGGTGGCGAAGTGAAGGCGACATGCAAACGCATCACAGGTAGGGGCGGTTGTCCCCAACCGCCCTTGCAGTTATCACCGGAAAACAGAGCGCGTGAAATTTACCCTGCGAAAACCGCTGCCGCACGAGGTGCCCGCGTGGGTAAAAACCGGATCATTATATTTTGTCACCCAATGCGCGATTCCGGTCGGCACCAGATCACTGGTTGAACCGGCAACGGCCGACGCGTTGCTCCAAAGCGTGCGTTATTATCACGAGCACCAACGCTGGTTTGCCCGTCTCTTTCTCCTGATGCCGGATCACCTGCATGCGTTGATTTCTTTTCCCGGCGATGTGGCGATTCGGGAATGTTGGCGTGGCTGGAAACGCTACACGGCCAAGGTTTCAGGCGTGGAGTGGCAGCGAGATTTTTTCGAGCATCGCATTCGTTCGGATGAGTCGTGGGAGGAGAAGGCGGCCTACATTCGCGAAAATCCGATTCGCCAAGGTTTGGTTTCCGAGGCGAAGTCATGGCCGTGGGTTTTCGAATCATGAAGCAGGAGCAAACCAGGGCGGTTAAGGATAACCGCCCCTACCGGTTCAGAAAGGTAGAGGCGGTTATCCTTAACCGCCTTCGTGCAGGAATTGTTTTTTTGATCTTCACCGCCCTCACCGGCTGCCAGACGAAACCCACCGCGCCCGCTCCGGCCACCGCAACGGTCGAGTCGGAACCAGTCGTGCGCGCTGCCGCATCTGCATCAGAACAACCGCAACCCCAATCCGGCCACGCGATCATCGTGGCCGGACAACGGTTCGATGCCGACACACGCGTCGTGACTTGGGCGGAACCGGGCGGCTACAACGCCTACCGCGTGCCGCCGCCCGCGCCGGGAAAACCGGTTGAGCTTTACGAAAACCACGGCATCAGAAAACTGCCCGATCCCGCGGGTGGCGCACCGATCGAGCCGGTTTCGCCACCGGACTTGGCTACGCTGCGCGAGGTCGTTGACCAGTTTGTGCTGCACTACGACGGCAAGGGTTCCAGCAAGCAGACCTTCGCCATTCTGCAAAAGCGCGGACTGAGCGCGCACTTCCTCTTGGATGTGGACGGCACGATTTACCAAACACTCGATCTGTGTGAGCGCGCTTACCACGCCACGATTGCCAACAGCCGCTCCATCGGCATCGAGATCGCCAATCTCGGCGCTTATCCGCCGGGCGAAACCAAAGAGTTCGACGCGTGGTATCAATCCGAGCCCAGCGGCGAAATCGTCATGCGGTCGCCCCAAGCGAGTGATGCGACGGGTATTCGCACGCCGGACTTTGTGGCGCGTCCCGCGCGCCCGGGACTCGTGCGCGGTGTGATTCATGGGCAGGAACTCGACCAATACGATTTTACGCCCGAGCAATATGCCGCGCTGGGCAAACTCGTGGCCGCGTTGCATCGCGTGTTTCCCAAAATCGCGCTCGACTACCCGCGCGACACCGATGGCCGGCCGTTGATGCGGGTGTTGTCGCCCGAGGAGTTCCCAAAATTCCGCGGCCTCATCGCACATTTCCACATTCAGGCCAACAAGATCGACCCCGGCCCCGCCTTCCAGTGGGACCTCGTCCTCGGCACCGCCCGCGAAGAAATCGAATCAGGCAAAGTAACCTATTAGGTTACTTTGCCCGTGAAGCTCGCCACGGATTGTATCAATGAGAATGGGCTTTTTGTGTGACCCCAAAGTAACCTAATAGGTTACTTTTAGGTAGTCGGAACCTTCCGCCCGAAGGCGGGGTCGATGCGCAGTTTGGCGGCCACGAAGAGCGAGGGGAGGCAGGCGAGCAGCACCCACCAGAAGAAATTCACGTAGCCGAGCAGCTCCTGAATTTTTCCCGCGGCCATGCCCGGCATCATCATGCCGAGCGCCATGAAACCGGTGCAGAGCGCGTAGTGTGCGGTTTTGTGTTCACCCTCGGCGATCATCATCAGGTAGAGCAGATACGCGGTGAAGCCGAACCCGTAGCCGAGTTGTTCAATCGCCACGGCAGTGACGACCAACGACGTGCTTTCCGGCTGGGTCCACGCGAGCAACACATATGCGGCGTTGGGCAGGTGCATCGCGGCGAGCATCGGCCAGAGCAGTTTTTTCAAACCGTAGCGCGACACGATCCAGCCGCCGAAAAGTCCGCCGGCGGTCAGCGCGATAACGCCGATCGTGCCGTAGTAAATGCCAACCTGTTCGGTGTTCAGGCCGAGCCCGCCGGCCTCGCGTGAATCGAGTAGAAACAGCGTGGCGATTTTCACGAGCTGCGCTTCGCCGAGGCGGTAAGTGAGCATAAACGTGATCGCCAGCCAGATACCCGGCTTGCGGAAAAACGCGGCGAAGGTGCCGAAGTAACCCGCGAACACGTTGCGGGCGGCGGGTGCCACGTGATCGGCGACCGGCCGCGGTAGCACGAGCCAATGATACACGGCCGTCAGCGCGAACAATCCGGCGAGCACGCCGAACACCAGCGACCAAGCGTGCGCGGTGTCGCCCGTGGTCGTTTGCCAATGCCCCGCCAGCCACACGAGTCCGCCTTGGCCCGCGATCATCGCGAGTCGGTAGAACGTGCTGCGCACGCCGACGAAAGCCGCCTGTTGATGTGACGGCAGCGCGAGCAGATAAAATCCATCGGCCGCGATGTCGTGCGTCGCCGAGCTGAACGCGAGCAGCCAGAACAGCACGAGCGTCCACTTGAAAAAGTCCGGTCCCGGCACGGTGAGCGCGACACCCGCAAGCGCGGCCCCGACGACCAGTTGCAGGCCCCAGATCCAGAACCGTTTCGTGCGA
The DNA here is from genome assembly GCA_020847775.1 of Opitutaceae bacterium. Lineage (GTDB taxonomy): Bacteria > Verrucomicrobiota > Verrucomicrobiia > Opitutales > Opitutaceae > Cephaloticoccus. Next base: position 8,838 of record JADLBI010000220.1, on the reverse strand, counting down.
AACAGATCCACGACCGGCGACCACAACGGCTTGATCACCCACGGCAGGTAGAGCCAGCTCGTGTAGAGCGCGATGTCAGTGTTGGAGACGCCGAGGTTTTTGTAGAGCACGACCGACAGCGTCATCACCGCCACGTAGGGGATACCTTGGCTAAAGTAGAGCGTGGGCACCCAGGACCAAGTGCGGGCGGTTGAGTTCGCGGCGGTATCCATGCGCTCCGGACCGTGACGCGCGGAGCTGGCCCGTGCAACGCTCATCCCTATGACACGCAGCCGTGTGAGTTTTTTGGAACGTTTTCGCCGGGCGTGCGTCAATCACCCCGTCCCGTGCTTAGGCCGGGATTGTTCTTTGCTTGTGTTGTTGTGTAAAGAAGCCCGCAGCGTGGGAGAAATCTTGGCTGCGGGCTTCGGTGTTTTTGAATCCTCCGCAGTTTCCGTTTGTGCGGGAACGGTTTGTCGGGCAGTTTGTCGCAACGCATTTCGCAATGAACGCCACCCCGCGATTGACGGTGCTTCTGTTATTGCCGGTTTTCGGTCTGGCGGCGGAGCCCGCGACGGTGATCGAGAAGGCCAAGCAACAGATCAGCCGCGAATTCAGTTACGATCCGCCGGCGCCAACAGAAACCGCAGGGCTCGCTGAAGCCGCACCGGACGACAACGTGGTGCTGCTGCCCAGCTTCACCGTCAGCGAGAGTCGTTTCTCGCGCGATGTGGAACGCGCCGTGGCCAAGGCCCAATGGAAGCTCGAAGAGCAACGGTTCGATTGGAAAAACGGCGGCACGATCAAGGAATTGAAACTTGGCGGAAAAACGATCGAGATCGGTGTTTGGCCAAATGGCCCCTCGCTCACGCTTTTGCAGATCAAGTGGTAGGGCGGGACCGCTGGGCCCGCCGCTATTCCGACGCGGACGGCCCGGCGGTCCGTCCCTAACTTTCAGGGGGTCCGTCTAATTCCGCTGGCCGTTGAACCGCAATTTCTCCGCGTCGCGATCGAGATAGGGGATGCCGTCTGTCATCCATTTCGGCGCGGGTTGGTCGCGCAGATAGTGCTCGAAATATTGCCACATGCGCAGGCTCCAATCCCGACGGTTGGCGGCACGGATGAGCCCGTGACCCTCTCGTTCATAATTAAAAAACCAGACCGGTTTGCCGTGACGACGCAGGGAGAGAAACAGCTCGATGGATTGCTCCCACGGCACCGCGCCGTCGCCTTCGTTGTGCATAATCAGCAGCGGGGTGTGGACGTTTTGCACGTGAAACACCGGCGAGTTCGCGAGGTAGAGCTCGGGCTTTTCGGTCAGCGGCGCGCCGATGCGACTTTGGGTTTTTTCGTATTGGAAAAGCCGCGCCAGGCCGGAGAACCGGCGGATGCCGCCGTAAGCGCTGGTCATGTTGCCGACGGGCGAGCCGGCCACGGCGGCGCGAAAACGATCGGTCTGGGTGATGATGTAGGCCGATTGATAACCGCCCCACGAGGAGCCCTGGATGCCGAGCCGGTTTTCATCGACGAAGCCGCGCGCGATCACGGCGTCGAGCGCGGCGTTGACGCAAGCGAGCGCGCTGGGCCCGGGCTGGCCCTCGGTGTAAGCGATGTCGGTCAGGTAAACGAGGTAGCCGTTGCTGGTGTAGAACGGGAAATTGATATTGGAGCCAAAGCCCGGCGCGTAAAAATTGTGCACGATCTGCGACAGCCGCTCGTAGGTGTAAACGATGAGCGGATATTTTTTTTGCGGATCGAAGTTGGCCGGCTTGTAGAGCAAGCCCTGCAACGGCACTCCGGTGGCGCTGGTGTAAGGGATAAGCTCGGTGCTGCCCCACGCGAATGGGGCCAGTTGCGCGCCGCCATCGCTGACTTTCTGCGGCGGATTGAAGGCCTCGTCGGTGATCCAATAATCGGGAAATTCGTCGAAGCGCGAAGTGGACAGGATCAGGCGGTCGGCTTGTTGCGCGCGGCCGAGGTAGCGCCATTGCCGGTCGCCCCAAAGCAGCCGCTGGGGCTCGCCGGTCGCTGTAAACGCATGGCGGAACCAACCACTGGCGCGCGTCAATTCGTGTTCGCCGCTCAAGTAGAGGGGCTGCGCGGGATCAATGCTGCGGTCTGGGTCATCGTCATCGCGCGCGGCGATGGCTTGCATGCGCAGCAACAGGTGATTCTTGCGACCGAAACCGCCAGTGAGATTACGCGCCGGCCGGTCGTCGGTGAAGAGTAGCCACGCGTCGTAGCGGTCATAAACGAGCATGGAGGCGTTGTCGTTCAACCAGCCGCCCCAGCCGCAGCTTGACGCCGGTTCGGGCTGGTCGTGCAGCTCGTCTTGAAACGCGACGGGCAGATCCGCGGTGAGGTTGCGGTCGGTGCCATCGTCGAGATCCACCACGTGCCAGTGGTTGGCGGTGAAATACGCGGCGTGGCGGCCGTCGGGCGAAAGCTTGATCTGGGGGAGACCTTCGTCACCGGATTGGCCGCGGAGTTTTTTCACGACGAGGCGGCGCGCGCCCGTGGTCGTGTCGATCGCGTAAACATCGGCATAAGTGCCGTCGTAGTCGCGTTCGCGCCAGTAGGGCGATTCGTCAAGCGCGAGGGCGCGGCGGCCATCGTCGCTAAACCGCACTTCGCGCAACTTCGCGTCTCCGATTTGCGTGTAGCGCCGTGCGGCGAGATCAAACACGGCGGAGAAGGTGCGTTTGCGTTCGGTATCCGCCATCACGGCTTGACGCGGCTGGATGGGTTCATCGGTCCAGCTCCAGAGGTCGGCGGCCACGGTGTCGGCCGGGTCTTGTTTGGGGGTGCTGGACGCGGTCGGAATCGGCGCGGTGCCGAGGTAGAGTTTTTGGCCGTCGCGCGAGAAACCCAGCGCGCCGTGTGCGCTGATCGCGCTGCCGGCGGGAATTCCCGCGGTGGTGGCGGCGACGGCGAGCGTGGCCGCATTTGCGCCGCGCCGCCAGTGCCAGACTTGCCACGCGGCATCTTTGCCGTGGTCGGTGCGGTTGCTCAGAAAAGCGATTTGAGATTGGGCGTGATCCCAGATGAGTTTTTGATAGCGCCCCGTGCCACGCAGGAGCGCCACCGGAGATCGCTGGTTGCCGGGAGTGAAGGCATAGACGCCGTTGCGTTTGGCGTTGGGGTCGTTGACCGCAAACAAGAGCGTGCCGGCGTCCCGCGCGAGGGTGAATTCGGTGACGTGTTCAAACACGCGTTCGCGTTGGGTGCCGAGCTCGCGCAACACGAGCCGCGAGCCGTGTTTCGTATCCGTCGGCCGGTGCTTGGCGGTCGGTGTCTCGGGGTCGCGCAGGTAGGCCACCCATGCGCCGGCGGTGGCCGCTTGCGCGGATTTGATATCGGGGATGATTTCACTGCGGCCGGTGGTGAGGTCCACAATCGCTAGTCCGCGCCGCGTTGCCGCTGATCCGTCCGTGCCGGCGAGGCGCGCTTGTTTCATCGCTTCCGCCGCGGGAAAGGTGGTGCTGAGCAAAAACCTGCCGTCACCGGTAAAAAAGAGGCTGACGGTTTGCGGGGTCGAGGCGCGGCCGCTGGCGCTGGTCGGCTGAGGGAAGGGGAGGGCCGGGGTTTCGCCGACGGACACACGAATTGTGCGACCGGTCGCGCAATTGCGCGCCACGACCACGCCGTCGCCTTTCGCAGGCATGTCGCTGTAGGCCAGCCATTGTCCGTCGCGCGAAAGGACCGGGGTATTGAAACCGCGCCACGAATCAAAGTCGCCCCAGGTGAGCGGGCGCTGGGCCGCGGCCGCGGCCAAGGGTAGCGCGAGGAAATACCAGAGCGGGGCACGCAATCGGAGAAATCCAAACATGAGCCGAAGGGAAACGCCCGCCGGGCTTATTGCACGCTTTTCATTTCGCGGATGAACGCATCGGCCTCGCGAATGGATTTTTCCATGTCGCGAATGAGGTTGGCGATGTCGCCCCGCAGGGCGCGCGAGGTCGAGTCGAGCGAGCGCAGGGCCTGCGCGTTGAGGTTGTGTTTCAGGAAGAGCACTTGGTCGCGAAAGCTCACCAGAATCGGCTCCATGCGCGCGGCGGCGGCGCGCATCGCGGTCATGAGCTGGGCGTAGCGCTGCCGGGTCGCGCCGAGCTGCCGCTGGCTTTGCGCGCGCAGTTCAACGCTGTGGTAGAGCGCGAGCTCGTTGCCCCATTCGTCGAACAGCGCCTGCGCCACATCGTCGATCGCGGCGATGCGGTTGTGCACGTCGCTGGCGCGCGATTCGCAATCCTTGAGCTGCGAATTGAGCTGGTCGTATTTCGCCTTGAGCTCGCCGCCGTCCACTTTGGCCACGGCGAGAAACGCCTCGAGCGCGCTGGCGAATTGCGCCTTGGCTTCTTCTTGCGCGCCTTGGGCGGCTTCGACGCGATCAACCAGAATGTCGCGTTTGGCGAAGCCGATTTTTTCCATCGCGCCGTAGTAGGCCGAGGAGCAGCCGGAGAGCAGGACGCCGAGGAACAACCAGGGTAATAAAGATTTCATCACTGGGTGGGTTGGGCAAACCGTGGCGCGCATCGGCACCAGTGCAAGTCACGACTGCCCCGAGGCGAGAATGGCGCGCGCGTCCGCCTCGTCTTCGTCCGGCACCTGCACGCGCACGCCGTTGACCAGCACATACGGCGGGGCGATGTGCGCGGCATGTTCGTCCGGCACGGTTGCGGCGATGCCGCTACCCTCGAGGAGCGATTTCAACAAGAGCGCCTCGTCGAGGCTGTTGCAGGCGGCGACGGTTTTCATGCGGGCAAGCCTACGCCAATTAACCCGAAAAGCGAACCCCAACCGCCCGCCCGCCATGCGCACCCCTCCACCAGTGTCATTTAATAGATGACACCGCTTATTGGCGCGGGCCGCGAACGGGAGTCGCGGGATGATCAAGCCAATGTCACTTTTTACGGGCGTGATACGTGACAAAAGCGTCAGGGCGAGTGCGTGAGGGCGGGGAAGGGTATTTCAGATCATGAAAAAAGTTTGCCGCCGGCCTTGATTTCCCCGGCCCGGGAGCCGTATCACGAGGCGTCACCACTTATTTGATGAAGGACCAACTCCATGTCTGCAAAGCCGTCCGCCCGACCGCGGAACGTCTCAGCATGGCCGTTCGTTCCGATCGTCGTGAGACGTTTTCCGCCGTCATCAATGCCGGCTGGAATCGCCAATCTGGAAGTGGTGTCTATTAAGCCGCGTTAACTGTTTTAAGCCGCCGACCCACTTCCGCCCGGAAGTGGGTTTTTTGTTATCCGCAGAGGCCGCTTCCGGGGGACCCCCAACACCAGGCCCCCATGACATCAACACCTACTGATACACCTTTATTAAACACGCTTTCCGTCGTGGAAGTCGCGCTCCGGCAACTCGGTCGCCGCTTGCCCGCGCATGTCTCCCGTGAAGACCTCGCCAGCGCGGGCAAAGTCGCGCTCGTCGAGGCGCTGATGCGTTTCGACGGACCGACGCACGAGGCCCAGCCTTACTGCCACACGCGCGTGCGCGGTGCCATGCTCGACGAACTCCGCCGACAGGACCCGCTCTCGCGCCGGACGCGCCGCCGCGTGAAAACCGTCAGCCGCGCGATCACCGAACTCACCGGCCGGCTTGGCCGCGAACCGGCTGATTTCGAAGTCGCCGCCGAGACCGGTCTCACGATCGGTGCCGTGCGCGAGGCCAACCGTTTTGCGACGCTTAACGAGATTCCACTCGATGGCGCGGCCGACGGCATGCGGCTCGAGCTGCCCGACCCGCAGGCCGCTTGTCCGGCGGAATCGGCCGCGCGCGACGACACCGCGTCATCCGTGCAGGCCGCGCTCAGCCGCTTGCCGTCGAAGCAGGCTTTCGTCGTGCGGCGCTATCATCTCGATGGCGCGACGCTCGACGAAATTGCCGTCGATCTCGGCGTCTCGCGTGAGCGGGCCCGCCAGATTCGCGTGGCCGGCGAGAAGCTCCTGCGCGCCGACTTCATCGTCCTTGCGCTGTGGCAGTCCCTGCTGGCCCGGCGCTGATCAAAGCAAAATCAACCCGGCCCATCCCGCCGTCCGTCCTGCGCCAATGTTCGTATTACGAACAGTTGGGCGTGGCGTGCCGGTGGGATGGGACGGAAAATTTATCACCCATGTTTTATCCTATTGTGAAACCGTTTCTGCTCTTCCGAAAAATTCTCTCCCCTCTCCGACGATGGCCGCGCGCTGCGCGCCATCAACGGGGGCTGGTCCAAGATGAGACGCGAGTCGTGCCCGTGTGGGTCGGCTCGCAGCTCTCGGGCTACCCGCTGGTCGTGCGCAAACGCACACGGACTGCCGCGCAGTTCTACGACGAGTGGGAGTGATGTCTTGTCCAAGCCCGACCTCCGGGAGCCATGGCCGATGATAAAATTCCGGCCGGCTGCCCGGAGGCTCGGGCTTTTTTCTGTTTCGATATTTTTACACCAAGCACGCAAAGAGCACAAAGACCCAAGCCGGGTATCCTCACGGCGCTTCCTTTGCAGCCTTTGGGTGAAATCTCAGGCCGGGGGCCGTTCCCGCCGTTGGATTTGGGTAGGGGCCGTTATCCTTAACGGCCCTTGGTTTGCGAATCATGCACGAGGGCGGTTGGGGACAACCGTCCCTACTTGTTTAGCCAATGGTTTCCCACGCGTTTGACTGCATGGAGCGGCCGATGGCGTCGAGCATGCGTTGGGCGCAGAGGCCGTCGGCGAAGCTCGGGTATTCCGCATTCGCTTCGCCGCGGATGGCGCGGACGATGCCGCCGGGCGTGACGGGTTTGAAACCGCTCATGAAATCCGTGGGCAACGCCTGCTTGGGCAGATCGGTTTTCCATGTGGCGTAGCGCGTGAGTGTTGGGCCGGCGCGCAGCCAGAGGGCATCGGTTTCATCCGAAAGCACGGCGAGCGTGCCGGCGTCGCCGGAGACTTCGATGCGGAAATAATTGCCGTAGCCAGGCGCGACCTGTGAGGTCTCGAAATTGGCGATCACACCGCCGGTGAGTTCGCTGAGCCACGCGGCGTTGGTGTCGGTGGTCACGCGCTGGATCTTTCCGGCGGCGTCGGGTTTTTCCGGGATGAGCGTTTGCGCGAGGCCGACGACGCGTTGGTAATCGAGCCCGGTGATGAAGCTCACGCCGTCGAGCATGTGCACGCCGAGATCGCCGAGCGCGCCGAAGCCGGCGAGCGCGAGGTCATTGCGCCACGAGTAGGGTGTGGCGGTCGCGCCGAGGAAGCTTTGCAGGTAAACGCAATTCACGCGGAGCACCTTGCCGAGATCGCCGCGGGCGATGAGTTCGCGCGCGAAGCGAAACGCGGCGACGTTGCGGTAGGAAAAATTGATCGCGCCGTGTTTGCCGGCCTTGGCGCGGGCGGCCTCCATCGCATCGGCCTCGGAGAGCGTCATCGCCATGGGTTTTTCGCAGGCGACGTGCGCGCCGTGGGCGAGGGCAAGCAGCGTGAGTTCGCAGTGGAATTTGTTGGGCGTGCAGATCGAGACGAGGTCGGGCTTCGTCTCGCGCAGCAGCTTTTCCGGATCGGTGAATTTCGGCGCGTGGCCGTAGCCGTCCGGCGTGCGCCATTTCGCGGGATCGGCGGGATCGCTGATGCCGACGACCTCGACCCCGGGCTGGGTGGCGATGGCATTGAGGTGCATGGCGGAGATGCCGCCGGCGCCGATGACGGCGTAACGCAGGGTGGGGTTGCTCATGGAGTGTTCAGGGCTCGGAAATCTGATCCTGCACGTCCTCGACCCAAGCCACGAGCAAGTCAATATCCGCAGCCGAAAGACGCGCGTCGGCGTGGAGAAATTGGTAGGAAGTAAGGGGCATGGTGCCGTCTTCGATCGCGCCGATCAGGTCGTCGAGTTTGGACAATTGGCGCTTGGGGGTGTAGCGGCCGAATTGGGAGAAATTGAGGTGTTCTTTGCCGTCGCGGATGTGGCGATCGAGCCACCAGGCGAGCGGCTGGATTTCCGCATACCAGGGGTAGCGGGTATGGTTCGAGTGGCAGTCATAACACGCGCGTTGGAGCGTGTCGCGCACCGCGGCCGACGGTGGGTGCATCACCAGCAGATCGTCTGGGCCCGGGGCGGCAGAGTATAGGTTTTTATCCGGGCGGATGAATTGGATGAACACCAAGGCTACGATCAAAAGAGCAAGCAGGGCCTTTAGGTGTCTCATGCGTTGGCAGAGATTGGGTGGGCGCCGGAACTAGGCAAGCCCCGCTCGGCGGCGGAAAGATGACATAATTCGCCGGTTCTCCTTGGCGCGCGGTGGGATAGTCCTTACAACGGCCCTTCGTCCCAAATGTCAGCGCGCAAATCCCAATCCACCGCAGCGGTCGAACTGTTGCCCCCCTTCACCAAAATCATGGCGGCCAACCGCGCGGAAATCGCGGTGCGTATCTTCCGGGCCGGCACCGAGCTCGGGCTTCGCACCGTGGCGGTTTACGCCGAGGAAGACCGCTTTTGCATCCACCGTTACAAGGCCGATGAAGCGTATCAGGTCGGCCACGGCAAGGGCCCGGTGGCGGCCTATCTCGACATCCCGGGCATCATCGGCACCGCGAAGGAAAAAGGTGTGAGCGCGATTCACCCTGGTTACGGTTTTCTGTCGGAGAACGCCGACTTCGCGCGCGCCTGCGCCGAGGCCGGCATCGCGTTTGTCGGCCCGCGGCCCGAGCTGCTCGAAATGATGGGGGACAAGACCGCCGCGCGCGCGCTGGCCAAAAAGATCAACGTGCCGGTGTTGCCCGGCACCGAGGAGCCGGTGACCGATCGCAAGGCCGCGATGAAAATCGCGAAGGAGATCGGCTTCCCGCTCATCATCAAGGCCGCCTTCGGTGGCGGCGGTCGCGGCATGCGCATCGTCAAGAAG
>JADLBI010000219.1 GCA_020847775.1 Opitutaceae bacterium | reverse complement strand
CCGCTCCCACGCGGCTTCGATTGCCTTCACCAATGCTTCTCCCAAAGGCGGTAGTTTGCGGGTCATCCTCTTTTCTGGCACGAATTCGGTCTGCTTGTGAAGCGTAAAAGCTAGAGGATATTGGTATAATACGCGACCCTTTCGAACGCCGCGGCGTTGCTGATTCAATCCGCGTCCGCCGCGGTGACCTCCATCCATCGCTGCGCGAGTAGCTCTACCATCAGCGGATGCGTGGCCAGCGGCTCCGTGCGGACCATCTGGAGCGATGGCCCGGCCGCGCGGGCTTGGGCGCAAATCGTCGCGATGTCGCCTTCAGCCCCAGCATGACGACCCGGCTGCAAAAACAGTTGGGCGACAATCACGCCACCGGAATTCCAAGGCTCATGCGCCAGCAGATCGGCGAGGAGCGGTTCATTGAATGCGTAGTCTGGCTCCGGCCGGCGCTCCATGCTGCACGGCACAACACCCGCAACCGCATCGCCCAGTTCCAATGAAAGTTGAGCGGCCACTTCGTCGCGCGCCTGCGCCACCGCGCGCACCGGGCTACCGTGATCGACCACCGCCACGCGCATCGAGTCACCCGGGGCAAACTCCGCCTTGAGCATGGCGCGCACCCGGTCGGCCAACATGCGCGCCAGAAAGGTTTCCCCCGCGCGGTGCAGCACCGGTGCGATCCTCACGCGCAAGGCCGGATGCGCGGCGCGCAGCTTGGCCGCCACCCCGGGCAGATAGACACTGATCGCCCGACTCGGCCCGATGAAAAACGGCAGGATCACAAAATCGGTTTCGCCGGCGACGAGTTGCGTGCGCAGAAAATCCTCCACGATGACCGCTGGTAAGCCTAGCAGGTCCACCGCAGGCACTTGATGCGAATGCGCCAACGACACCGGCCACACCTCGTGGCCGATTCGCGTGGTTATCCGCCGCGCAAGTTCACGTAGGCCGAGCGTCGCGGCCGGCTCCAGTGAGCCATTGTCCACCAGCAGAATTTTCATCGGTGCGTGACAGTTGGATGCAGCCGAACCGGCCTCAGCGAGGCCGGCCGCAATTTTCATCCAGCCAGCTGGAGCGTCGCCATAGTCTGGCGCAACTCTGCCCAACGCACCACTTCGCCCACGATGATCAGCGCGGGCAGGCCTTTGAGCGTTTCGCTGAGAAACGGCGCGGTGGCGAGATTGGTCACATGCAGCGATTGGGTCGGCAGCGTGGCGTTGGCCACGACCGCCACCGGGGTCGCACCCGGAAGTCCGCCTGCCTGCAGCGAGGCGGAGATTTCCGGCAGCCGCCGCACGCCCATATAAATGCAGAGCGTGGCCCCCGTCTTCGCCAGCGCCGCCCAGTCCACCGCGGTTTGCGCGGAACGTTTTCCCGCGCATTCATGGCCGGTCACGAAAACCACCGCCGAGGCGTGCTCGCGGTGCGTCAGCGGCACGCCAATGCTCGCCCCGGCGGCGATCGCCGCTGTCACGCCCGGCACGACTTCGCAGGGAATATCCTCCGCTACGAGCGCCGCGATCTCTTCTCCACCGCGCCCAAAAACCAGCGGGTCCCCGCCCTTCAGCCGCACCACATGCCGACCCTGGCGGGCTTCTTCGATTAAAATCCGGCAGGTGGTCTCCTGCGCCACATGATGAATCCCCGCTCGCTTGCCGACGTAAATGCGCTTGGCCTCGGGTGGGCAAAATTCCAGTAATGCCGCATTGGCCAGATCGTCATAAACCACGACATCTGCCTGCGCCAGAGCGCGTTGCCCACGTATTGTCAGCAAATCCACCGCGCCGGGACCCGCGCCAACCAGCGTCACCCGACCGTTTGTCGTGCCCCTGTCATAATGAAACATTTGTTCTTTACTCATTTAGTTATCTATCCATTCAGTCCCTCGCGCCATTTTTCAACGCCAAATTTTGTCATGTCTGCCACCGACCCACTCAAACCGTCCCACAATGAAGTGCTGAAGGGCTCTGTCCCGACGCTCGCCGGCCAGCTCGCCGCCACGATGGCCGACCCCAATGCCGACCGGTTTTCGGACGATGATACGCAATTTCTGAAATTCCACGGGTGCTACCAACAGGACGACCGCGACCTGCGCAAGACCGGCAAGAAATACATGATGATGATTCGCGGGCGCATCCCCGGCGGCGTCATGACCGCGCGGCAATACGCGGTGTTCGACCAGTTGGCGACCGATTACGGCAACGACACCCTGCGACTCACCACGCGCCAGAGCATCCAGTTCCACGGCGTGCTGCTCAAGGGCCTCGGCCCGCTCATCAAGCGCATCAACGAAAGTCTCCTTTCCACCCTCTCGGCTTGCGGCGACGTGAACCGCAACGTCACCGCCTCGCCCACGCCCGCGACCAGCCGGGTGCGCGACCAAGTCTATCAAGACAGCCTTCGGCTCGCCACCGCCCTCGCGCCGCAAACCAAGGCCTACCACGCCATCTGGATCGACAACGTGCAGCTTAATCTCGACGACCCGGAGAACAAAAACTTCACCGATCCGCTCTACGGCCAGACCTATCTGCCGCGCAAATTCAAGGTCTCGCTCGTTGTGCCGCCGGTGAACGACATGGACGTTTTCACCAACGACCTCGGCTTCATCGCCATCATCGAAAACGACCGTCTGCTGGGCTACAACGTCACCGTCGGCGGCGGCATGGGCCGCAGTCACGGCAACACGCAGACCTTCCCGCGCCTGGCCGACGTGATCGGCTTCATTAAGCCCGAGGATGTCGTCCCCGTGGCCAAGGCCGTGCTCACAGTGTTTCGCGACTTTGGCGACCGCGCCAATCGCAAGCACGCCCGGTTCAAATACGTGCTCGAGGAACGCGGCGCGGATTTCGTGCGCGACGAAGTCGGCGCGCGCTCCGGCGTGGCCATCGCCCCCGCCAAGCCCTACCGCTTCACCACCACCGGCGACCTCTACGGTTGGCACCGCGCCGTGGACGGCAGCCAATTCCTCACGCTCTACGTAGAGACCGGCCGCATCAAAAACGCCCCGGGCCACACGCTCAAAACCGCCCTGCGTCAGATCGCCGATCAATCCCCGGGCCTCGAGTTCCGCCTCTCGGCCAACCAAAACGTCATCCTCGCCAACGTCCGCGACGCCGATCGCGCGGGCATCGACGCTCTGCTCGCCTCACACGGCGTGAAAGTTGAAAACCAAGTCTCCATTTTGCACGCCGCCTCGATGGCCTGCCCGGCCCTGCCGACTTGCGGCCTCGCTCTCGCCGAATCCGAACGCATGCTTCCCAGCCTCATTCGCCGCATCGAGAAACTCGGCGGCGACCTCGGCCTCGGCGGCGAGGAAATCGTCATTCGCTCCACCGGTTGCCCCAACGGCTGCGCCCGCCCCTACATGGCCGAGATTGCCTTCGTCGGCAAGGCCCCTGGTCGCTATCAACTCTGGCTCGGTGGCAACGCCGCCGGCACGCGCCTCAACCGCATATATAAAGACGTGGTCAAGGAAACCGACATCGAAGCCGAACTCGGCCCCATCTTCGAACGCTGGCGCGCCGAACGCGTCGCCAACGAACGCTTCGGTGATTTCGCCGCGCGCGTCCTCTGGCTCGAGCAAGCATCCGCGCAAGCCCCCGCCGTCGCGGTCGCCGCGGCCAATTGAGTGCCATGAACAACGCTCAAATCGCCCGATGGAATGCGGAGCTGCGCGAAAAATCGCCGCTCCAGATCGTGCAGTGGGCCATCGCGTTGGCCCCGGATCGCGCCATCGTCTCCACCAACTTCCGCCCCTACGAAGCCGTCGTGTTGCACCTCGCCACACAAGCGAAGCCCAACATCCCTGTGCTCTGGGTGGACCACGGCTACAACCGCCCCGCCACCTACAAACACGCGGAGCGATTGCGCGCGCAACTCGGCCTCAACCTAAAACCCTATCTGCCGCGTCTCACCGTCGCGCATCGCGACGCCATTTACGGTCCGGTGCCTGACACCTCCGACGAGGCCGCCCTGAAAGCCTTCAGCGCGCAAATGAAACTCGAACCCTTCCACCGCGGCATGGCGGAACTCGCGCCCAAGATCTGGCTCACCGCGCTCCGCAAAGTGCAAAATCCGAATCGCGCTGAACTCGACATCGTCTCCGCCGACGCGAACTTCGGCGCGCTGAAAATCAGCCCCGTCTTTTACGCGACCGACGCCGACCTCGAACGCTATCTCGCCGAACACCATCTGCCCAATGAGTGGGACTACTTCGACCCCGCCAAGGCCGACGAAAAGCGCGAATGCGGCCTCCACGCCGCCTGGGGCGGAAAAGCCGCGCAAGGCGCGACGCAGATGGAAGATGGCAGATCGCAGTTCGCCATCAACCAAACCTGACCCGTTCGCCCCATCTTCCATCTCCGATTTCCCATCTCCGATTACGAACACAGTGAGTAATTACCATCTCGATCACCTGCACTATCTCGAAACCGAGGCCATCCACATCATGCGTGAGGTCGCGGGCGAGTTTGAGCGCCCGGCCATTCTCTTCTCCGGCGGCAAGGATTCCATCTGCTTGCTGCGCCTCGCCGAAAAAGCCTTCCGCCCTTCCGACCTGCCCATGCCGCTACTCAACGTGGACACCGGGCACCACTTCCCCGAACTCAACGATTTTCGCGACCGCCGCGCCCAGCAGCTCGGCGCCAAACTCATCATCCGCAAGGTCGAGGACGCCATCGCCAACGGCATTGCCACCCCCGCGCCCGGCGAAATCTCACGCAACAAACTGCAAATCCCCACCCTGCTCGCCGCGATTGAGGAATTCCGCTTCGACTGCCTGATCGGCGGCGCGCGCCGCGACGAGGAAAAGGCCCGCGCGAAGGAGCGCTTCTTCTCGTTCCGCGACGGCTTCGGCCAATGGGATCCCAAAAACCAACGCCCCGAAATCTGGAACCTCTACAACACCCGCGTGAACCCCGGGGAGCACATGCGCGCCTTCCCCATCTCCAACTGGACCGAGATGGACGTGTGGGCCTACATCAAGCGCGAGCGCCTCGAAGTACCCTCGATCTATTACACCCATCCGCGCGCGTGCGTGCGCCGCGGCGGCCAGTGGCTGCCGGTCACCGATCTACTCCCGCCCAAGCCCAGGGAAGAAGTGCGCGACCTCCAAGTCCGCGTGCGCACCATCGGCGACATCATCAGCACCGGCATGATCGAATCGCCCGCCGACGACGTGGACGACATCCTCACCGAAATCGCCGCCGCGCGCGT